>QUBZ01000016.1 GCA_014338005.1 Chloroflexota bacterium
TTCAAGGCCTTGAATTTGGTAGAGTCAGAGATTGAAAGGAGCGAAGGCGCATTCCTCCACCCGCTGAAGCAGGTGGTTTCCTGCGCTAAATCTTATGAAACACTTCCTGATAGCCTGCCGGTTCATTGTGCTGCCGTGTCGACGTACCGCCGCAGCCGTATACATGCTTAAACGCAATCGCCACCCGCCGCGCCGCCTCGTGAACATGAATGGCAATGTCTGGCGTCAGGTCATAAATATTCTCGATATGCCGGTTCGGAATAACGAGTGCATGTCCGGGATTATTGTTCCACCAGCGAGTGTTAATTAATGCCGTGATGTGTTCTGTTTGCCAGAATACGTCTGACTGATAATTCCAGCCTTCATTTTCCAGCCCGGCCACAATGCGGCAGAAATGGCACTCGTACCCTTCCGGTGCATGATTGTACATAACTTTGCGCCTTTGCATCTTTGCGTTAAGTTTTTGTCTCTACTCCGGCACAACCCAGGTGCCGGTTTCGCCCCGCAGCGCCGGCACCAGAAAATCCGGCCCGGTGATGATCGCCTTCGGCCCGCCGTTCTGCACGAAGTCCACCGCCGCTTCGATTTTCGGCAGCATACTGCCTACACCAAAGTGTCCCTCTGCCATGTACTGCCGCGCTTCGGCCAGCGTCATGCGGTCTACCAACCGTTGGTCGGGCTTATTAAAATTCAGCGCCACCTTCTCCACGCCGGTGGAGATCATCAGCAGGTCGGCGCGCAGCGTCAGCGCCAGCAGCGCGCTGGCCCGGTCTTTGTCAATCACCGCGTACACCCCGCGCAGGCTGCCGTCCGGCTGCCGCACCACCGGAATGCCCCCGCCGCCGCAGGCGATCACCACGTAGCCGCTGAGCATGAGCGCCTGAATGGCGTTGATTTCAACGACCGATTTCGGGATGGGGGACGCCACCACGCGCCGCCAGCCGCGCCCGGCATCTTCCATCACCTGCCAGCCCTCGGCCTCGAACTTGCGGGCTTCTTCCTCTGTCATAAAACCGCCGATGGGCTTGGACGGCTTCTGGAAAGCCGGGTCGTCGGCATCCACGCGCATCTGCGTGATGACCGTCGCGCAGGTGCGGTTCATGCCCAGGCGGCGCAGCGCATCGTCCAACCCCTGTTGCAGCATGTAGCCGATGCTGCCCTGCGTATCGGCCACTACCAGATCGAGCGGCACGTCATGGATGCCGCCCTCTTTGGCCGCGATTTCGCCCCGCCGCAGGATGTACCCGACCTGCGGCCCGTTGCCGTGCGTGACGACCACATGCCAGCCGTCCGCCACCATGCGGGCGACATGGTTGCAGGTTTTACGCGCCGCTTCCCACTGGCGGGCGATGCCGGGCTGTTTCGGGTCTTCGATCAACGAGTTGCCGCCGATGGCGACAATTGCCAGTTTTTCGATCATATTCAGCGTTTAGCCTTTGGCAAATAGCCGTCAGATGTTAATTCTTTTGATGCGCTGCCGGAACACTTTATCGAGCCGTATCATTAAATCAATCAGCATATCCTGGAGCTCCGGCCATGTCTCTGGATCGTCCAGACCTCCATATCCCTCAATATACTTGCGAACACGGCCGGCGCGTTTCTCGTCCAGGCGCTGCCAACCCAGAACATCGCCAAACTCGCTTTCGATGGTCGCTCTTTCAGCATAGAGTAAATCAAATATCTTCTTGTTCTTCTCTTGATCTACAGTATCAATGTATACCTCAACCGCTGCCCGATCTTTAAAAATGAGATAGGCAAAAATGACCCCGCCTCGCCCTGAACCTTTTTGTATCCAGGGGCCTGTGCTGGGTGTTATTCCAGCGAACAGGTTTGTTTTACCCTTACTCCGCTCCAACAGCCCCTTCCAGAATTCTTTACAGCGATAATCACGCTCTGCCAGTTCCTTCGTCGTTTCGGCAATCTCGCGGGTTTGTTCATCCGGCGCGGCTAAAACGGTAAACAGCGGAGCGTATGGCGAGACGGCAATTTTGACGGCTTCAACGCGAACCAGATAAAACGAGAAGTCGGCTCCGGTGGATTTATTCAGCCAGTCAATCACGCGCTGATGTTCAGACCGGACTTCCGGTGTCACCCAGACGGCGGTTTTCGCTCCCAGGTTGACCATGTAGGTGAGCAGCTTCCCAAGATGGTCGTGACCGGTGCGCTCAAGCTGATTTTCAATAATGACATACGTTCCGTTTCGATCTTCACAAAAAAGATCAACATTAAACGAACCGACCGCTTTTTCGCGTTCTATCACCGTCAAATCTATACCGATACGTTGAGCCAAAGCATCAATATTCGATTCAAGCCACAGCGTAAAGCCATGCGCTTCGTGCCGGAAAGCATCTCGCACCGGCACAATTTCCAGCTTGCTGATGTTCATGGTATATCCCTAAATGGCGACACAGCACCACCAATTCCCAAGCTTGTACCCGATAAGCTCGCCCAATCCGATCTTCATCGTCCCCGCCCGGACAAACACAGTTGCCAGTTCCCAATCCTTAAACTGGAAACTGACAACTGCTCACCGGCAGCGATGCTTACCGCATCGTCAGCGACATAGCGGCCTTCTGCACGTGCAGGCGGTTTTCGGCTTCGTCGTAGACCACGCTCTGCGGGCCATCAATTACTTCGTCCGTCACCTCGATGTTGCGGTCGGCGGGCAAACAGTGCATGTACACGGCCTCCCGCTTCGCCAGCGCCATCCGCCGCGAATCGGTGATCCAGTCGGCGTACTGCCTGCCAATCTTGGCCGACTCTTCTTTGTCCTCGGTCGTCATCCAGCTTCCCCAGCTTTTCGGATACAGCACGTCGGCGTCCTTAAAACCGGCGTCGAAGTCGTGCAGGATTTCCAGCGAGCCGCCGCTCTTGACGGCATTTTCCTGCGCCTGCCTGACGATCTCCGGCATCAGCCCGAACTCCGGCGGGTGCGTCAGACGAACGTTCATGCCAAAGCGCGCCATCAGCAGAATCAGGCTTTGCGGCACGGACAGCGGCTTCTGATAGCTGGACGCATAGGCCCAACTGACGTTGATGGTCTTGCCGCGCAGGTCGCGCCCGAACTTCTCCATAACGGTCATCAGGTCGGCCAGCGCCTGGAAGGGATGGTACACGTCACACTGCATGTTCAGCACCGGCACGCGGCTGGCGGCGGCCACTTCGCGGATGTACTGGTTGCCGAAGTTCCAGTCGCACTGGCGAATAGCGATGCCGTCGCTGTAACGGCCAACGATCTCGCCGATTTCTTTGGCGGTGTCGCCGTGCGAAATCTGCGTCGTTTCGCTGTCAATGAACATGGCGTGGCCGCCAAGCTGCGCCATGCCCGCCTCGAAGCTGGTACGGGTGCGCGTGCTGGTGAAGAAAAACAGCATCGCCAGCACTTTATCGCGCAAAAGGGGATGTGGCTCGCCCAGCGCGCGCTTGCGCTTGAGGTCCCAGGCTACATCCAGCAGCGTTTCGATTTCCTCGCGCGTCCATTCTTGCGTGGTAATGAGGTCACGACCTCGCAGGTCGGTTTGCATGAAACAAGGCTCCTTGTCGGTGCAAAGTATTGCTTACTGCCGATGTGGATATTTTAATATACGAACGAACAAAAAGCACCGGCTTTTACTGCCGGTGCTGAAGAACGTTAGATACCGCGAGTCATTTATTTTTTGCCCTTGCCGCCGGGGTTGCCGTTGTTACCGTTATTGCCATTATTGCCACCGTTACCCCGCTCGCCGCTGTTGCCAGGATTATCCTCCCTGCCGCGCCCTTTGTTGTCTTTTTCCTCTTTGTCTTTGTCAGCGCCATTGCCGTTACCGCCGCCATTTTCACTGCCACCCCGGATCGCGCCCGCATCTCCGGCAGCCGGCGTCGGCGTCATCTTCTTTAGCTGTCCCGGAGCCAGCGCGCTGGGATGAACGTCGGCTTCTTTGCGAATCGCGCCCCACCCTTCACCACTCTTGTGGCGGTTCAGCAGATCAAGCGCGGTTGTGCCGTCGTTCATCGCCTGCGCCAGAGCCAGCGCGCGGATGATATTGCCCACGCCGTTTCCCGCGCAGTGCATCGCCACCAGTTCTTCATAACTCACACCGAAGGCCTGGGCCGCTTCCCACAACACCGGATGGAATGCATAACCACAGGAAATCGCTTCCGGTGTGGTTTCGGGCGTCGCCTCAGGCGTGACCTCAGGCGTCACTTCGAGCGTTGGTTCGGGCGTGAGTTCGGCGGTCGGCTCTGGCGTGATCTCTGCCGTCGGTTCTGGTGTTACTTCCGGCGGCTCCTCATCGGAGTCGAACGGCTCCAAACTGGTGGCTTGCAGCGTGCCGCTGGGCAGCAAAATGCCGGTGACGATAACGATTTCGCCCGCTTCCAGCGTAGAAGGGTTAAAGCCGCTTGCCGGCGCGATCACCACGCCGTTCACCAGAATTTCGCCGTTCGGCCCAAACTCCACCGGGCCGATCACGATTTCCAGATCACCTTCATCAATGTCGGATGTGTCAGCCGTTAAGCCCTGCGCGAAAACCGGCAGCACCGCGCCCAGGGCGACCACCACTGCCAGGGCCGCCAGCAGCAGCCCGATACCAGATACCTGTTTTTTCGCTCTCATCTTATTCTCTCCAGGCTCGAAACGAACCGTGATAAGGACTGTTGTTAGCCTGTAAACCGTTGACGTTGTATAAACGTCGCAGGCATTTGACAATTTTTAGCAAATGTAGGACTATGGTCATAGTCAAACCCACTTTTCTGCGACATATCGGGCCGCGGCGCGGTTTTCTCTATAACACAAACAGAACACGTCCAATACGGCGATATCGGGTGGGTTCTTAACCAACGGTGGCCTGATCTTCGCAGCCGCGTTCGAGCGAACGAAGGATAATCGCTGGTGTCTTTACCACCTCAGCAAGTCAAGCAGTTTATCCGCCGGTCGCAGCAGGGTGACGCTGAAGCTTTGGCGCGCCTGTATGCGGCTTTTGCGCCCGCCGTTTATCGCTACATCGCTTTCCGGGCGCCGGCATCCGAAGTCGAGGATTTAACAGCGGAAGTGTTCCTGAAAATGGTCGAAGGCCTGCCCAGCTACCAGATCACGGAAGTCCCTTTTGAAGTATGGCTGTACCGCATCGCCGCCGCGCGCATCACCGACTATTACCGTAAATCAGGCCGTTATCAGGAAACTGAATTGAACGAGGAGATGCCATTTGAGGGCGCAGCGCCGGATGAAAATGTCCTCGATGAACAGGAACGCGCCGCGCTGATGCGCGCGCTGCACCAGCTTAGCGACGAACAGCAGAATGTCCTGGTGCTGCGTTTTGTCGAGCGGAAAAGCCACGAGGAAGTAGCGCGCATTCTGGATAAAAGTGTGACGGCCATCAAGAGCATCCAGCATCGCGCGCTGATACAGTTAGCTAAACTCATAGGCGCGGAAAAACAAAACCGCCATTATCTGCGAGGCGGCCATGCCTGAAAATCCGCTGAATGCCGACGAACTGGCCGACCGGCTGAACGCAGTGCTGCCACCGGGGCGATCAGACCTGCCGTCCACCGACGATGGTGATGCGCTTATCCGCGCCGCGTCGCTGCTGGCCGCGCAGCCGCGCCCGGAAATCTCACCTGACGATTTGGCGCGCATCCAGACGCGCGTCCTCGAAGCCTACCGGCAGCAGTTTCCCAATCACCGGCCACAACCGGCACGCAAAACATACCATCCGGTATGGCGCTGGATGGCAGCCGCCGCCGCTATGACCATCATCGGCGCAGCGGCGCTGTTGTGGCGCAGCGCGCAGTTCTCAACCCAGGCAGAGACGCCGACGCCGATCAGCATCGCCGCCCTGGCGACCACGACTGATGCCTACACGCCAGAACCCTCGGCCACACCAAGCCCGACAGCCCTTCCGCCAACGCCGACCGATCAGCCGGCGGTTTTACCATCGGCAACAGACGCGCCGCCCGCGATGCCGACGGCGACCGCTCCGCCGACAGACACAGAAACGCCGCCGCCCAGCCCGACTCCTTTCATCGCCTATGTTTCGGCATCCCAGCCTGTAAATGTTCGCGCCGAGCCGAGCCGGCAGTCAGACATAATTACGACAGTACACCCCGGCGCTGCTGTCATGGTTATCGGCATCAGCGCGGACGGGGATTGGAAACAGATTCGCCTCGATGCTGGTCGTATCGGCTGGGTCGCCGGGGCGCTGCTGTCGCCCAATAAACCGCCGATCGCCACCTCAACGTCTGCCGGGACGACCGTCCCCGAACGACCCAGCCTCCCTGATGCCGAAACCGGTGTTGAGAGTGGAAGCGAAGATCAAAACAGCCGGGGCGGGGACTTCGGGTGCGAGCATCCGGGCAACTTCTGCAACGCGCCTGGGCAGGATGGCAAACAACCACCCGGTCAGGGCAAAAAAGACATTCCCAACAATAAAGGTAATTCCGGTAAACCATAACACCCCGCGGTTGATTATTGATTATTCAGAGCGGGGTGTTATGCCCCCTACCGAAAACCGCCTCCCACTCGGCGGCCTCCCAGCGATGATAAACCTGCGCCCAGATGTCCCCCATGCCGGGTCGGTACGGCCTTCAAGATCGCCGCAGTCCATCTCGCGCAGGTCGTCATCGGCGGATGGCACCAATTTCAGGCGTGCGCCGATGATGTGCGCGGTTTCCTGGGCGCGGTGAAACGGGCTTTGGACGATGCACCGGATGTTTTTGTCCGCCAGCCAGACGGCAGCCGGCGCCGTCTATTCGCGCCCTGCCGGCGACAGGCCAGCCGGCGCTCGACATTCACCACACTCTCGCCATGCTGCATGATGTGGATGAAATTCACACACTTAGCCTCTCTGGATCAACCCTGGCAGCAGCGCGTACCACTCGGTGGCGCGCACCACATCATCCAGTTTCACCTGGTCAATCACCGTATGGGCGTGGATTTCGTCCCCCGGCCCGAAGCCGATGCTCGGAATGCCGGCCTTACCCGCCCAGTACGTGCCGTTGGTGGAAAAGTCCCATTTGCCGGTCGGCAGCGGCTCGCCCCACAGTAGCGCCCCGGCCTGCACCCCAGCCTGCACATAAGGATGATCTTCCGGCAGCGCCCAGGCCGGGTAAATTTTATCTAGCGGGAAAACGAAGCCGGTGTAGCTCGGATCGTTATACAGCAGAATCGAAGCTTCTATGTCGCTGCGGCTGCCGATCACTCGTCTGATGCGCTCCAGTTCGGCCTGGGGTTCCTCGCCGAAGGTGATGCGCCGGTCAATGTAAATGATCGCTTCATCCGGCACGGCGTTGATGCTGGGTGTTTTTACGCGCATGTCCGTCACGGTGATGCGCCCGTGTCCCAGGAAAGGGTCGTCGCCCAGTTCAGGTTCAAGTTTGCTGATCGCTTCAATAACCGGCAGCAGTTTGTAGATGGCGTTGTCGCCCAAAAAGTTGCTGGCGGCATGGGCGCTTTTGCCCTTCGCCATCACCTGCATCTCCACGCGGCCTTTATGCCCGCGATAGACCTGCATTCGGGTCGGCTCGCCGATGACCACAAAATCCGGGCGCAGCCCTTCCACTTCTACCAGAGCGTGCGGCGCGCTGCCGTCATTCCATTCCTCCATGTTGCCGAAGTAGTAGCCGGTAAAACCGTCCAGCAGGCCCAGTTCCTTCGCCAGCGCCAGCCCATAGATCATGCCCGGCGTGCTGCCCTTTTCGTCGCACGCCCCGCGCGCGAAAAATATGCCGTTTTCGACCTTGCCCTGGAACGGGTCCCATTCCCAACTGTCTGGGTCGCCGATACCGACCGTATCAATATGGCTGTCGTAGAGCAGCTTGCGCGGCCCGTCGCCGATGCGCCCGACCACGTTGCCCATTTTGTCCCACCACACTTCGTCAAATCCGAGCTTTTTCATCTCGGCCTCGGCGCGCTCTCCTACCGCCCGAATCTGGCTGTCGTAGCTGGGGATGGCGCACAACTCGCGCAGGAAAGCGATGATATCCGCGCGCTGCGCCGCCACGCGGGTTTGAATAGTTTTAACTACTTGCTGCTCAATCATGAGTCGCCTCGCTTGTTGACTACCAAAGGTTGGTTATTATATCGCCCATCCAGACGGCATTCACATGGATGGTATACCAATTCAGACCGCTGACGACGTGCAGGCCGAAAATCACCGCACCGGCCACAAAAGCACAGACCGGTAGAGACAGCAGCCGCCGCTCGTTTAGCAGATGGCGGCTGCGTTCTATGAAAAAACCGGCTGAGACGATAAACAGGACGAATACTGCGCTTTGCGCGCTCCATCGAAAGTTTGCGTGTCCCAGGCGCTCCCCACCTTCGGCCAGTAGATACATATAAGCAGCCCCCGCGAAAAACGTCAGCCAGGCCAGATTCAAAGCCGGGCAGCGCAGCGCCCGCCGCCAGTTGAACAGGTAAACAGCGGCAGGGAAAAGGATTGAGAGGGCGAACTTCAAACCCAGGTTCTGCGGCGCAGCCGGGTTAATCCGCGCGCCGACTTCGTTTAACATCGCCAGCGGCGCAAAGTAAAACCCCGTGCCGCGAAACAGCCCGAACTGTATGGTCAGCATCACTCCGGCGGGTAGGCCGATCCCCCAAACCAGCGTCCGCCAGTCTACTGGCCGACGCCGCCAGCGCACACACACCGTCTCGGCAGCCAATGCCGGCAGCAGCGCGATTATATAGCTGGGTTTTGCCAGAATACAGCCAACCGTTATCATGCCGACCAGAGGCAGCGGCACACGCCGCCTCAAGACCGGCTGAAATGCCAACGCGGCGCACAAAAAAAGCAGCACTGCATACGGTTTGAGCGTCAGCATGGTTGGGTTGTAATAAACGTTGGCGGGGATATAGCCGAGAATTAAGTTATCAGGCGTCAGCAAATTGATCGGCATTACCAGCAGCAGCGACAGCGTGGCCGCCGTGTACAGCAGCGCAGCAGCAAGGCTTTTCGGTTCGCCCCCCAGCAGTGCCAGCACCAGCAGGGCCGCCAGACCTTCCAGCACATAATACCCCAGGCTGACGATCACTGCCGCGCCTTCAAGGCTGAGGTCTGGCAGCAGTTCATAAACCAGCACTACCCCGGCATGATAGCCAAAATGTGGCACGCGCGCGATAAATTCCGCCGCCGGCTGGCCGTTCACAAGCTGCGTGATGTAATACAGGTGATAACCATAATCAACTTCTTGCCCCACTACAAAGCTGACAATGGGCAAAAAAACAACCAGCGCAGCCAACGATACAGCCGCTGCCGCCAGCAGCACGAAACGGTGACGCCTGATCCAAGCTCTCATCATACGAACAAATCCACGATCTGAAACTGCTCAACATCCACTAAGCCGAAATCTGTTAGTTTCAACCTGGGGATAACTTCCAGTGCCATAAAACTCATCGTCATAAATGGGTCCGGCAGCGTGCTGCCGAGCTGCTGCGCGTGGGCGATCAGCGCGTCGTAATCGTGCCGCACCTGTTCCAGCGGGCGTTCGGTCATTAACCCGGCCACCGGCAGCGCCAGCCGCCCCAGCACGTTTTCGCCATCTACCGCCACCAGCCCACCGCCCATCCGTATCGCGGCACGAACCGCACTGTGCATACTGGCGTCGTCTACGCCGATGACCACCAGGTTATGATGGTCGTGCGCCACCGTACCAGCGATAGCCCCACGTTTGAGGCCAAAACCCTTAATAAATCCCTTGCCGATTTTGCCGGTGGCGCGGTGGCGTTCCACAACCGCGATTTTTAACAGATCGCGTTCAGTATCGGCGACGGCATTACCCCCGACGACCTGCACATCTTCGATCAGGTGTTCCGTCACCACCTGGTCGCCCAGGCCGCCAATCACCCGCGCGCGTCCCCCCCGTGCCGGGATAGTAAAATCCAGGCTGTCCAGCCGCACGTTCATCGAACCCCGGATATCCAGCGGGCGCAGCGGCGGTTTTTCGCGTAACATGCGCCCATTTTCGGCCACCAGTTCGCCGCCACGGAAGACCATCTCCGCCTGGATGTCGCGCAGATCGCTGAACACAACCATATCCGCCCACTTGCCGGGCGCGATCAGGCCATAATCATGCAAGCGGAAGTACTGCGCCGTGTTCAGCGTTCCCATCCGAATCGCCGTGATTGGGTCAATCCCCTCGGCGATGGCAGTGCGGATCATGAAGTCAATCGAGCCTTCATCCATCAGGCTGTTGGGCTGGCGGTCATCGGTGCAGAAACACAGCCGCGTATGGTTCTCCGGCGTCACCAGCGGCAGCAGCGGGCGCAGGTTGCGCGTGGTCGTGCCTTCGCGGATAAAGATGGTCAGCCCCAGGCGCAGTTTTTCGCGCGCTTCCTCAACCGTCGTACACTCGTGTTCGCTGCCGATTCCCGACGCTGCATACGCATTCAACGCCTGGCCGGTCAGCGCCGGGCAGTGGCCGTCCAGCACCTTCTGCCGGAACAGCACGATCTTGTCCAGCATCCCTTCATCGCCCTGGATGACACCGGGATAATTCATCACTTCGGCCAGCCCCAACACCCATTGATGGTTTAGAAGCTGCTCCAGGTCTTCGGCTTCCAGGCGCGCGCCGCTGGTTTCCATGTGCGTGGCCGGCACGCAGCTTGAAGCCATCATATACATATTGAGCGGGCCGTGTTTGGCGCGCTCCAGCATAAAGCGGATGCCCTCCAGGCCTAATACATTGGCGATTTCGTGCGGGTCGGTAACAACGGTCGTCACGCCATGCACCAGCACCGCCCGCGCGAACTCCGGCGGGGTACACAGGCTGCTTTCAATATGCACGTGTGCGTCAATAAAACCGGGACACAGATAGCGCCCCTTCAGGTCTATTTCCTGTTCGGCGGCGTAACCTGCCCCCACTGCCGCGATGTGCGAACCCTGAACAATCACATCTGTCGAATAAATTTCGCCGGCCCACACATTTACCAACCGCACATTACGCAGCGCCAGCGTTGCAGGCTTATCACCGCGCGCCGCCGCCAGCCGGTCAACCAGACTCATGATTCCCCCTTGTTTTTAATAACCATCTCAGCTTCTTGTACGATTGTCCAAACCGGATCGCGGGCATAGGTAGGCCGCGTATGTTCGACGTAGACTGCGTCTCGCCCTGCCAGGGCCGCGTTGCGCGCCGTAGACCATTCGGCAGGCTCCGGCAACTCAGCTTCCTCAACCGTCGCGGCAAAAACGAATTCCATCTCATCCTGAGATGTGTCCTGCCACAGCCCAATCCAGTGAAAAACCGGACTGTTATATGTCCCGACCGCCGCCGCCAATTCGTGCCAGGGCGCGCGCGCGCCGGAACAAACTATACGCGGCAGTACACGTCCGCGCGCGTCCGGCAGGGTTAACACGCGCCGGTGGCTTTCATCCCAGATCAAACCCACTGCGCGCACCTCAAAACGCGGGTAGCGCGGCTCTGGCCGCCCTGCCAGCAGATTCTTGAACCAGCGCAAGCGAAGCTGCCGCCGCGCACGTTGGAGGTCATCCGGCGGCGTTTCGATCACGCGCGGCAGCGGGCGTTCGTCAGAAATAACGTCGAACAACAGCCATTCCCAGCTAACGCCCTCCGGCAGACGCCGCAGATCGAAATAACCGTTCGCCCGGCTTTCGTTGGTTTTCTCCAGCAGACTGCCACCCAGCGGCCAGCCGGCATACACCACGTTCAGCCGGTTCCAGCCTTCTAGGTAATACAGCCCAACCGCGCGTTCGACATGAGCGATCACGCCGGTTTCTTCTTGCACTTCACGGGCGGCGGTTTCGGTCAGCAGTTCGCCGGCGTCCACCCGCCCGCCCGGCAGATTCCACACGTTTAAATCGCCGCGCCGAGAGAGCAGCACCCGCCCCTCATCATCCAGCACCGCGCAGGCCGCGCCCAGTCTTAAAAAAGCCATTGTCCTCAAAATTCTTGCGTTAGGGCGGGTTTGGAAACCCGCCCTAACAAATTCGTCGCATTTACAAGACAACCGCGCGCCGATCAATCCCCATCAATCAGCCGCTTCGACAGCCGGTTATGCTGCTCGATCAAAACCGGCATATCTGCCGTCAGCAGCGCGCCCTCTTTAACGATGATACGCCCGTTGATGATGCTTAAATCCACCTGGGGCGACTGGCAGAAAACCAGCGCAGCCGCGGGGTCGTGCAGCGCCCCCGCGAAACCGACCGTATCCAGCCGGAACGCAATTATATCTGCTGACATGCCGGGCGCTATCGCGCCGATGTCGTCCCGCCCCAGCACCGCCGCCCCGCCGAGGGTCGCCATTTCCAGCACCTCCCGCGCGGACAGCCCCGCCGGGCTGCCCCCTACCCTTTGCAGCAGCATAGACTGGCGAGCTTCATTCAGCAGATGCCCGGCGTCGTTGGAAGCCGAACCATCCACGCCCAGGCCGACCCGCACCCGCGCGTCCAGCATTTTTCGCACCGGCGCGATTCCCGACGCCAGCCGCATATTGCTGCCCGGACAGTGACTCACACCCGTTCCGGTACGGGCGAACAGGCCGATTTCGCCCTCGTCCAGCTTCACACAGTGGGCGTGCCACACGTCCTCACCAATCCAGCCCACTTCTTCCGCCCAGTCACCGGGGCGTTTGTTGAAAACTTTCAGGCTGTATTCCACGTCATTATCGTTTTCGGCCAGGTGGGTATGCAGGTGAACGCCGCAGCTGCGCGCCAGCGCCGCCGCTTCGCGCATCAAATCCGGCGTGACGCTGAACGGCGAACACGGCGCAACGACTATGCGAAGCATGGCGTGGCGTTCGGAGTCGTGAAACTGTTCGATCGCCCGCTGTGTGTCCCGCAAAATCGCCGTTTCATCTTCCACCACGCGGTCTGGCGGCAGCCCGCCTTTGCTCTCGCCCAGGCTCATCGAACCCCGCGCCGCGTGAAAACGAATGCCGATTTCCTGCGCCGCGCGGATTTCGTCGTCAATTTTGACATCATTGGGATAAATATACAGGTGGTCACTGGAAGTAGTGCAGCCGGACAGCAGCAGCTCGGCCATCGCTAGTTTGGCGGATACGTACACCGCCTCGCTGTTTAACCGGCTCCAGATCGGATACAGCGTCTTCAGCCAGCCGAACAGCTCCAAATCCTGCGCCATCACCCGCGTGAGCGTCTGGTACATATGATGATGCGTGTTCACCAAACCCGGTAAAACAAGATGATGGTGCAGATCGAACACTTCGTCGGCGGTTTGCATGGGCATGTCCGCCAGCGTGCCAACAGCTTCGATCACGCTGTTACGCGCAAAAACCGCCCCGTCGCGGATTTCCCACCGGGCGGCGTCCATCGTCACCAGCGTATGAATATTTTTGAGAAGAAGGGTTGGCATAAAATTTCTCGTTGCAGCGTCAGGTTTACAGCCGATTATAACACGCTCAACCGTATACTCTCGGTATATTCCAATGTGGTATTAGGCCGAGGGTTCAGAACCCTCGGCGCTTTTGCAGAAATTTTTTGAATCACCAGCACGTGGTTACACCGCCGCGCGTTCGGCGATACGCCGCGCCGCTTTCATGGTGTTGTGCAGCAGCATGGTGATCGTCATCGGCCCCACCCCGCCCGGCACCTGGGTAATGGCGCTGGCGGCTTCTTTGGCCGCCTCAAATTCCACGTCGCCCACCCAGCGGTAGCCTTTTTCGGCCTGCGGGTCGTCAATTTTGTTCGTGCCTACGTCAATCACCACCGCGCCGGGTTTGATCCACTCGCCTTTCACAAACTCCGGCTGGCCGATGGCAGCGATCACGATGTCGGCGCGCCGCACGATGTCAGGGATGTCCTTCGTCCGGCTGTGGCAGACCGTCACGGTCGCGTTGGCTTTCAGCAGCATCAGCGCCACCGGCAGCCCGACAATATTGCTGCGCCCGATCACCACCGCGTTCGCGCCTTCGATTTTAGCGCCGACCTCCTTCAGGATGACCATACATCCGGTCGGCGTGGCCGGGGTGAAGGTTGGCTCGCGGCCTTTCATACCCAGCAGCCCGATATTCTCCGGGTGGAAGCCGTCCACGTCTTTATCCAGGCTGACCAAGCGCAGCACGCGCTCCTCGTGGATATGTTTCGGCAGCGGGAGCTGCACCAGGATGCCGTGTATGGACGGGTCATCGTTTAATGCCCGCACCGCCGCCTCAACTTCTTCCTGGGTGCTGGCCGCCGTCATGGTGTGTGCAACCGAGCTGAACCCCACTTTTTCGCAGGCGCGGCGTTTCATCCGCACATACTGGGCGGAAGCCGGGTCGTCCCCGGCCAGCACCGCGCCCAATCCTGGCACATAACCGAACCGCGCCTTAAATTGTTCGACTTCGGCGGCGATTTCCGCCTGCATCCGGTCGGCAATCACTTTTCCGTCAATAATGCTTGCGCTCATCATTTTCCTCAACTTTTCGGTTTTCAGGCGGGACAAAACAGGCTTTATCCCGGTTAAAAGAACCTTCAATCCTTAGTTTTGAGCATAACATAGGCCCGAAGTATAGACGAGTGATAAAGGTTACTATTGCCCATTGATGAATTGTCAACGCATTTGTACAACTCGCCGACAAAAATTGCATCGCCTACTGCCGGTAATCGAGTAACATAGATGCAGGGGAAGATTCTTTCCCCATAATATCCCTGCATCGTAACCGATCAAATGATTGGGTAGGGGGTCGAGATGACGAATCCACAATCAAAGCTCAGGCTTTTATGGCGCGGCGCAGACGGCCAGGCGCTCATCGAGTATGCGCTGATTCTGGTGCTGGTGGCGATGGCGCTGCTGGCCGCGCTGCTGGCAACCGGACCGGCAATTGCCAACGTCTTCAGCAACACCGTCTGTAACCTGGTCGGCCTGGAGGACTGCAACCCGGATAGTCTGGCAGACCGGGGCGGCGGGCCGGAAAGTTTCTGGGAAACGGTCACGGCGGTCGCGTTAAACCCTCCTAAAGAAGAGCCAATCCCGACCAACAGGCCATTCCCGACCAAACCCAACCCCACCGATGGCACATCGCCAACGCCGACGCCCGAAACGCCGACGGCGACCTTCCCTCCGACGGCCACCGACAAACCGACCAATACGCCGGAAGACTTCGGCCACAGCATCCCATTCATAGACCCAATTGATCGCCCCGAATGGTGGCGCGTGGACAGCAGCATCTTCCTGGGCGGCGAGGACTGGTGGGGCGAGTATTACCCGAACAAAGACCTCTCCGGCGCAGCCGATGACCAGATGTGGAATTACCAGCTCACCCCCGATAAAATTCACAAGTTCAATATCAACTTCGATTGGGGCGCGGGCGGGCCGATCTCCGGCTGGCTGACGGACAACTTCTCCGTCCGCTGGACACGGACAATTTACGTCGCCGGGACAGAGAACATCACTCTGACGGCTACCATCACTTCAATCGGCGGCGTGCGGTTCTGGGTGGATTCCGACCTTAAGCTCAACGACTGGTCGAATCGGACCCTCAACAGCACCCCGCTGGTGAGTACCTTCACGCTCACCCCCGGCACGCATCAGTTGAAGCTCGAATATTACGTCGGCACGGGTGATGCCGCCGTTTTCCTGGACATCAACCAGTACAAAGGCAACGTCCGCGACGATGCGAACCTGGCTTCCGGCACCCCCAACTGCCAGTGGACGCGCATCAACGGCAGCCAGCCGAATACGGTCGCCTGGGCCTGGAAGGAAAGCCCCGGCGGCACCGGCAGCGGTTTCCCGGCCAACATGCGCTGCAACCTGGAACTGCGCGGTTACGTGTTCCTGGATACCGCCAAGCAGTCCAACCCCAAGATGGCCTTCTGGGATGTCTGGGACCTGGGCGGCGGCGGCTCGGTGACGCTGCAAATCGCGGAATACGCGCCTTATGTTTATCTGCCGGATGGGACGGTTGACCCCAGCAGCGGCCCGAACTGGGCGGCAGGCACTTCAATCCTGCTGCGTAACGGCGGCAGGAACTACGCCTGGACGCGCAATTTCGTGGACATCCCGGCCAGCTACTACAACAAAAACATCTCTTATCGCTTTGTCCTGCAAAGCGGGGGGGGCAGCGGCACGCGGCGCTGGTATCTGGACGACATCGCCATCCTGAACATGCCCACGCGCGACTTTGGCGTTTGCACCGGCAGCCTGGCATCGTGCGGCAATTACTGGCATCTCGATAACGACGGCCAGAAAGGTGATTTCATCACCTCCGGGCGCTGGGCGCTGACGACCACCAACCGTCACGGCAGCACCGGCACCGCCTGGGATTCCAGCGGTGGTTCGTCCTATGTGCGTTTCGGGCCGGAGCAGCCGTCCGGTCAGGCGGACGATAACCGCGTTTACTCCATCGAGTTTAACGGCCAGGTGGTTTTCCAGAACATTGATGAAAACGGGCTGGGCGGCATCCCGGACTGGGAAGGCAATGATGGCACCCCGCTGCTTCGTTTTTATCATGCCTACGACATCGAAACCGGCACGTCGCTGGAAGTCCAGTACACCCGCGACCCGGTCGGCACAACGCCAGCTAACTGGCAAACCGTCCGCTCGTTGGTAAGCGGCGCCGCCACCGATCTGAGTATGAAGCAGGTCGAAATAGACCTCAGCACCATACCGAACTGGTGGCAGTCGCCCTTCCGGCTGCGGTTTGCCATGAAGGTGAACAACAGCCGAACGCCGGTTAAACCCGGCTGGTGGATAGACAGCATCGTGTTCGCCCGCAAGGGGGTCGCGCGGTTCAGCGAATATCCGTTCTGCGATGGCGCCGAAACCGGCATGGATAACTGGCTGACCGCCGGCGGTTGGGAAAACAGCGCCCAGCCGGGCGTGTTCGGCAGCCCGCGCGCCTTCACCGACAGCCCGCTGGGCAACTATCCACACGGCCAGGAAACCTGGATAGAACTGCGTTATCCGATTGACTTCAACAACGATACGCCGGAAAACCTGACCGTCTGGGGGGGCAACAAAGACTGCCTGAACAAAAACCCGTCCGGCGCCGCTGTCCGCCCGATCCTTACCTTCTGGCAGTGGCGTGATCTGGCGGCCAACGAGTCCTTCTATGTGGATGTCATGCGGCCTGCCCACGCCGACTCCGGCACGGCGCGGATTAACTGGACGCCGGTCTGGGCTTACACCTACAACAGCGTCAACCGGACGCAGTTGGCCTGGGAACGGATCGAAATAGACATGCAAAGGGCCATCCTGGACGCCATCAAGACGAGTACCGGCGTCACTATGGATTGGAACACCCTCAAAACCAATGGCAATCCCTACGACGACGACTTCTACTTCCGAATCCGCCTGGATGCGCGCTCGAATACCGCCACTGCCGACGGCATCTACATAGACAACATAGACCTCGGCAACTACTACGAGTTTTCGCACCGCCTGTGGGACCTCTCCAAAGGCGGCGACGGCGCGCGCCTGGTGGACAATATTGATACCCCGGCGGAGTGGTGGACACGCTGGCGCAACGGCGGCGCGTGGTCAACGACAAACAGCGATAACTGGCAAATTCCTGACCCGCCAATGCCTTACTGGTGGAAAGCGCGCAGCGGCTTTGCGGCCTTCCACGACAGCCCGCCGCCCACCACAAGTGACCCCTACGACACGTACTATCGGCACGCTACTTTCTCCGTGCTGGAGATGGTCCGAATCATTGACCTAACCGGCGCGCTGGCCTCCGACCAGCCCACCCTGTACTTCTGGAATCACTACAGTGTTGGCTCCAGAGACAAAATTCGCGTCGAAGTCGCCGTCGAAGACCCATCGCGCACCCGCACCGGCTACGAGTACATTTATGGCTGGGGGTCGGACAAATCCTACGCTTCGCCGAACTACTCATCCTGGCAGGATGTCTGGAGTAAAGGCGAGTTCGCCCGCGTGGATACCTGGGTGCGCGAGCAGGTTGACCTGTCAGAGTTTGCCGGCAAACGCATTCGAATCCGGTTCGTCATGAACGCGCTTGAAGGTTCCAGCAGCCTGCGGGACGGCTGGTACATTGACGACGTTCGTATCGAACACAAATCCACGCGCATCATGCCCTTCCCATTCTTCGATGCGGCGGCCAATACCCAGAACTGGGTCACCGAAGGTCTGTGGGGGCTGGCGCCTGATCTGTGGAAAGGCAGCGGCGGCGGCCCGGCCAACCTCGGCCCGGACACCTGGAAGGGCTACTTCATGAAGTGTACCAACACTTCTGGCACGGTTGTGGACTGTTCGGTCAACAAAAACCCGTCCAATGCGAATAACTTCCTGAACCGGCTGACGCCGACGGTGGCGGACATGAATGCCTACGTGGCCGCCAACCCGACCAAGGCGCTGCCGATGTACGAGTCCAATGATATTATCTTCGACTTCGGCACGACCGGCAGGCCGCCGGGCGCGCCGCTGGGTGCGGCGGGCAACGCCTGGGATAACCAGTACGTCGGGCGCTGGATTCGCCAGATCAGCGTGCTGTCGGGTGAATACCTCTTCGCCACCACCTCCGACGACGGCGTGCGGATGCGCTACGAACCGGCGGATACGCCGGACATCACGTCGCCCTATGACTGGAACATCCTCAACTACTGGAGGGATACGTCTCGCACCGTCCAGTATAAGGTCGTCACGCTGAACGAAGGCAGCTATAACGTGGTGCTGGAATGGTACGAAGCCACCGGCGACGCGGCCATCATCCTGCAAGCCGGCAACAACAACTTCTCCTTCAGCGACAGCCCGCGCGCAAACTTGCTCAGCGACGCCGTACCATCGGTGGCTTACGGCAACTCGTCGCTCCTGCTGGACGGCGTGCTGAACCTGAACCGCCCCAGCGGTCTGCCGTCCTCGCTGTGGCTGCCCAAACTCAGCTACTATACCTACTGGCAGCTTGGCAGCAGCAACTCGGCCAATGTTGAGGTTTCCATTGACGGCGGCCTGAGCTGGACTCAGAGCAACCTGAGCAACAACTGCCCGTCCGGCGCAACGTGCAGTCCGACCATCACCGGTTGGAGCGACCGCCTGCCGCCCAACGACTGGCAGTGGCGCGTCCACGATCTCCGCACCTACGGCAACCGCCCCGGCGACAGCAACTTCGTCGGGCTGCGCTTCCGGTTGAACACCGGCAGCAGCATCCGTGACGGGTGGTGGATCACGGAAATCAGCGTCAACAACTAACCATCCAACCAACCGTTTAGCCACAAGGGCGGCCATCAGAATATGGTCGCCCTTTGTTTTTCTCACCAAATCTCTATAGTCGAAGCGGGCAACTCCTGCTAGACTAAACCACAAGCTGCCTTTGTTCAGGCCACAGGATTCTTCGTATGATTACCACTTCACAAAGACGCCAGGGGCTTCTGTTCGTGCTGGTCGGGCCGGCGGGAGCAGGCAAAAACGAGGTTATGAAACGGGTGCTGCCGCGCCTCAGCAACCTGCGCCAGCTTCCAACGGCGACCACACGCCCCAGGCGCCCTAACGAGCAGCACGGGCGCGAGCATCTGTTCGTCTCCCGCCCCGAATTTCAGAAATTGATTGAAAACAACGCCCTCATCGAGTGGCAGACGGTTCACGGCGAACTGTATGGGATGCCGCGCGCCACTGTCGAAGAAGCGATTGCCGGCGAAGAAGATTTGGTCGCCGATATTGACGTGTTGGGGGCGACTTACCTGCGCTCGCTTTACCCGGACAATTCGGTGCTGATTTTTATTCAGCCATCCTCACTTGATGACCTCAAAGAGCGCATGGCAAAACGCGGCGAGCCGCCGGAAGAAATCGCCAAACGGCTGCGCCGGGTGGATATGGAAATGCAGTACGCGCCGTTGTGCGATTATCTCATCATCAACGAAGACGAAAAACTTGACGAGGCTGCCGAAATTTTATACGCCATCGTGCTGGCGGAGCGCAGCCGTAAGGCGCTGTTGAATCTGCGCGTTGAGCGTGATCTGCCGCGTCACAAATTCGCCTATGCGACGATGGCGATTCCGGTGTTTGATAACGAAGTTTTGTGCCGCGACCATCAGCCGCATTTTCCTACCAGCCACCTGGCTCATGGCGAGTTTCCGCACGAAGCCGCGCTGCGCGCGCTCGGCCAGGACATCGGCATTGTGCCATTGGTTATTTATCTCTCTAAAGCGCCGCCCGACTCCTTCATCCTGCCGGTGGCGGTGGATAGCTTCGTCCAGGAACACTCCCGGCAGGTGTTGTTTATCTATCTGTACACCCTGCCGGAACGTATCATACCGCCGGAAGGCTGGCGGTGGATGCCCTACCAGCAGGCTGCCCTGCCCCAGCCTGTACTGGAAATATTCAACGACCAGAAAACGCTCGCCCCGGAAGGTTCTTCTTAAGAGGCCGCCATGAGCCTGCCCGAACTACATGCCGTGCAGGGCGCGGCGCTGGCCGCCGACAGCATCCCGCTGCACTATGGTGATCTGCGCGCGGAATATCAGGCCGCTTTGCAGGCCGCCGTGCTGATGGATCGGTCGCATGAAGGCCGCCTGGAAGCGGCGGGCGGCGGTTGTTTCGACCTGATTCAGCGGATGTCAACCAATGATGTGCTGGGACTGTCGGCAGGCGAAGGCCGGCCAACTATTTTCACCAACCCCAACGGGCGCATTCTCGATCGGGTGATGGTTTACAGCCGCGACGGGGCGGCACTGCTCATCACCGAGGCCGGGCGCGGCGCGCCGCTGTTGCAGTATCTCCAGCGTAACATCTTTTTTAACGACGACGTGCGGCTGAACGATCTGGCCGACTCGACCCACCTGTTTGCTCTGCACGGCCCCCAGGCCGATGCCATCATAGAAAACCTGTCTCCCGGCACTTCTAACCTGACAGGCTTCAACGGGATGCACATTTGGGTTGATGGCGCACCGGTTTTCGCCGCGCGCCGCAAGCCCATCAGCGGCGCACACTGGGTTTTGATCGCACCGCTCGACCAGGCCGAGAGCGTCTGGCAGGCGGTTCTGGAATGCGGCCAGGCTTACGGCCTGCGGCTGGCGGGTTCATTGACCTACAATACGCTGCGGATTCGCGCTGGGCGACCGGCAGCGCGCAGCGAGCTGACCACCGATTATATCCCGCTCGAAGTCGGGCTGTGGGACGAAGTAAGTTTTAACAAGGGCTGTTATACCGGGCAGGAAATCATCGCCCGTATGGAAAGCCGCAGCCGGCTGGCAAAGGTGCTGGTGAGGCTGCGTTTAGAGCAGTTCGTTCAGTCCCCGGCGGCGCTTTACGAAGCCGGAAAAACCGCCGGGACGCTCACCAGCAGCGTAACCACCCCCGACGGCGAGCATCTCGGCCTGGGTTTCATCCGGTTTGGGCTGGCTGTGCCAGGCAGCCGGCTTACCGTCGGCGAAACAGGCGTCACCGGCCTGATAACCGGCCTGGCGGGGTCGCAGCCGGCGCGCCCGGATTTTTCCCCGCCTCAGCCTTAACTCCCCAATCGCGGCGGCGGGCCGTCGAAAAACAGCGCCCACCACAGCATCCAGGCTTGCGGTTCGGGCGGCGCGGTTTCAATGGCGACCCCAGGGGCCGCCGCTTCCGGCGTGGCTTCGACACCGATGCCGGACGGCACCGGCACAACCAGCACATCGCCCGGTTTAACCATTTTGCCTTCGGCGCGCGCCCAGCTTTCCACATAAGCATCGCTGCGGGCGTAATCGCGCTCGACCACCAGCGCCGCCTGTTCGCGTTCCAACCGGGCGATTTCGGTCGAAAGCTGGCGGTATTTCTCCTGGAGCGGCTGGGCAGAAGTAATCAGGCTGCTGAGGTTGATCGCCAGCGCCAGCCCAATCGCCAGGATGGCAGCGAACATCACCTGTACGCCTGATAACTGCCCGGTGCGTTTGCGCGTTTTTTTCTCCGGCTGCATAAATCATTCCCGTACCGTTCTTCTCGCTACTGAGGGTACATCAAACCTGCCCGCTTCACAAACCGGCGCGCAGGGTTAAAACCGCGCGCAGCGGTCAAATCGCTGTGTGTTGATGCGCGTTATTGACAATCAAACGGTTTTCGGCTACTTTTCGGCCACAAGAAAAACCCTGCTCTTATCTTTATATCCACCGCAATCGCTAAAAGGCGCTGCCCGATCAAGCTAATCATTCAAGAGGATCATGATGAACTGGCTGAACGAACTCTTTCATGTGGACAAACCAATTATTGCCATGTGCCACCTAAAAGCGCTGCCCGGCGACCCAGGATATGACGCCCACAAAGGCATGGAATGGATTGTTGAGCAGGCGCGGATGGATTTACACGCCCTGCAAAACGGCGGTGTGGACGCCATTATGTTCTCCAACGAGGCCAGCCTGCCTTATTTGACCAAAGTCGAGACGGTCACGGTGGCCTGCATGGCGCGAGTTATCGCCGAACTGCGGGGCGACATCCGCGTGCCGTTTGGCGTCAACGTGCTGTGGGACCCCGCCGCCTCGATTGATCTGGCGGTCGCCACCGGCGGGCAGTTCGTGCGCGAGATTTTCACCGGCGTGTATGCCAGCGATTACGGCCTGTGGAACACCAACTGCGGCGAAACCATCCGCCACCGGCAGCACGTTTGCGGCGAAACCGTGCGGCTGTTTTTTAACATCGTGCCGGAATCCGCCGTTTATCTGGGCCAGCGCCCGGTCGAGGACATCGCCCGCACGACCGTATTTGTTTCGCAGCCGGATGCGCTGTGTGTCTCCGGCGCGACGGCAGGCACGGAAACGCCGCTGCACATACTCAAGCGGGTCAAACAGGCCGTACCGGATATGGTCGTGTTCGCCAATACCGGCGTGCGCCTGTCGAACGTCGAAGCAATGCTGGACGTGGCCGATGGCGCGATCATCGGCACAACCTTTAAACGCGATGGTTACATCTGGAATGATGTGGACGAAAGCCGCGTGAGCGAATTTATGCGGAAGGTGAATAACATTCGTCATGGATAAACGCCGGAAACAGGCGACATTTTTATTTCAACCACCTCAACAGCTAAACAAAAACCCGGCTTAAAGCCGGGTTTGTTTGTGCCGAAGGTGGGAGTCGAACCCACACTCCCTTGCGAGAACTACGCCCTGAACGTAGCGCGTCTGCCAATTCCGCCACTTCGGCAGGAAGTAAGTTTATTCTAGCAAATGCCGGTGGAATGTCAAGCCAAATTTTGGAAAAATTGAGATGTGTTATAATGCGCCGCGCTCGATCATCGGCACAGAAAAGCTGATGTTGGAGGGACTATACAAACACGATGAAAAACGCCAGAATCCTTTTTTTACTGCTCCTGCTGGCAATCGCGCTGGGATTTTTCCCCGCCAGGGCGCAGATCACCGGGGTTGAGGCAGAAGCCATCGGCCAGGCTAACCTGCGCGCCACCACCGACGTAAACTCGACGCTGGTCGGGCAAATCCAGAGCGGCACGCGCTATCCGGTGATCGGACGCAGCGAATTTTTCCCCTGGCTGCTGCTGGCCGATCCGGCTACCAACCAACCAATCGGCTGGGTTTTCCGCGATCTGGTGAATGTCTACGGTGATGTAAACCAGACGCCGTTTTCGACCCTGGAAATCGGCGCGCCGGCTGTTTCTCCCGCTCCACCGTTAAACACCGCATCACCGGGGGCCGTAATAATTACCCCCACCCTGCCGGCTGCCACGCCGGCCGCGCAAAGCGGCATAACGGGGCGCGTCACCGGCGAAATCAACATTCGTTATGGGCCGGGGGTTGATTATCCACGTATCGGCGTCGCCCGTGTCGGCGACAGCTTTGAAATCACCGGCTGGCATACCCAACTACCCTGGCTGCAAATCCGCTACCCATCCGCGCCAAACGGCTTTGGCTGGGTGGCGAAAGACCTGCTCGAAATCCAGGGCGATGTGTTCACCCTGCCGCCGATCAGCCAGACGCGCTTCGACCTGCCGACACTGACGCCGACGCAGCCGGTTGTTCAGGCCAGCACCATCTTTAGTGCGGCGCAGGCGGCCATCAGCCCGGCCTTTCGCGCCCTGGGCGACCAACTGTGGGCCATGATGCTGCAAGCCGGCTTCGAGCCGGAAACCAGCCGCCTGGGGGCGCTGTTCCTGCTCGACCTACAAACCGGTGAGGCCATCACCTTCGGCAATCAGATCGCCTTCAGCGGCATGAGCCTGAACAAAATCGCCATCCTGGCGAAACTTTACGGGACTTTAGACCAGCCGCCCAATCTGGCGCAGGCCAATACTATCGCCGGCGCTATGATTTGCAGCGAAAACACCTCCAGCAACGATATGCTCAACATCATCGGCGGCGGTGATGCCTACACCGGCGCGTTGGCAGTCACCCAATTCTTACAGGATTTGGAGCTGACCAACACCTTTCTGGTCGCGCCGTTTGTGATTGACCCCCAAAACATCCCGACGCCGCCGTTCCCTGTCGTCGCGCCCGTCACCAGCGCCGATAAAAATATCACCCAGCCAGACCCCTGGAATCAGGCAACCGTAGATAATCTCGGCTGGCTGCTGGGCAGCATTTATAGCTGCGCTTATGATGAAAACGGGCCGCTGCTGGAAAAATTTCCCGGCGCTTACACGCCGTCAGAATGTCGCCAGATGTTACATGCCATGAGCAGTAATAAAATCGGCGCGCTCATCGAAGCCGGCGTGCCGCCGGGAACGCGCGTGGCACACAAACACGGCTGGATTGCCGATACGCATGGCGACGCGGGAATCGTCTTTACACCTGGGGGGAATTTCGTCCTGGTTACGATCCTGCACAACCCCACCTGGCTCGATTTTTCCGAGTCCTTCCCCTTGATTGCAGAGATAACGCGCGCCGTTTATAACTACTACAATCCCACCGCGCCGCTGGAACAAGTCCGCGAGGAAACCGTGCCGGAATGCGACCTGTTCGGCAGCCCGCTGATTGATGATCTGATGTCCGCGTCGTTTGATGGGTGAAAACCAGCAGTCGTTAGTCGCCAGTCTTTAGCCACAACCAGAGACAAAAACAGAGGCGGATTGCGTAATCTGCCTCTGTTCATAAACCAAAGACCGGAGAATATCGTCTATCAACTCTTCACGCTGCCCAGCGTCAGGCCGGAGATCAGGTACTTCGACTGCCACATAAACAGCAGCAGCACCGGGACTGTTACCAGCACCGACCCGGCAGCATATTTACCCCAATCCGTCTGAAACGTGCCGATGAGCTGATTCAGACCGAGCGGCCACGTCATCACCGACTGAGCTGTTAAAATCACTTTGGCGACGATAAATTCCGACCAGGCAGCCAGGAAGTTAAACAGGAAAACGATGGACAGCGCGGGCGTTGAAAGCGGCAGGATGATACGCCAGAAGGCTTCCATCCGGTTGCAGCCGTCCACCATCGCCGCTTCTTCCAGGTCCGGCGGAATGGTGTCGTAATACCCTTTCAGAATCCAGATGCTGAACGGCACTGCCGTCGAGATGTAGGCCAGCACCAGGCCGATGATCTGGTTCGCCAGACCCAACTGCGCCACGATGACAAAAATGGGGATCACCAGCATACCGGCAGGAATCATCTGGGTGGTCAGCAAAAAGATCAGCGCCGGACGCCGCCCGAAGAAACGCCACCGGCTGAAGGCATACGCGCCGGTCGCAGCCACCGCTACGCCGATGATTGACACCGTGACGGTGATGGACAGGCTGTTCCACACCCATTGCAGGAACGGCTCTTCGTTAAAAAGATTGTTGTAGCTTTGCAGCGTGGCGCCGGCGGGGATGATGTCCAGCGAACGCGAGAGCAGCCCCGTCGAGGGGCGCAGCGAAATGCTGACAATCCGCAGCACCGGATAAACGGAGATGATCGAATAGGCCACCAGAATGCCATGAAACGGCTTCCAGACCAGCAGGCCCAACAGCAGGCCAACCAGTAAGAAGATCACATTCATCTGGTTGGCGACCATCAATACCAGGCCGCCGACGGCGATCACTCCGCCAATGCCGGCGCGGATTTGTTGGGAAGTCAAACCGTTCTGCTGGCGGCGAGCGGCGGTCGGGGTAGGTTGGGTAATGGTACTCATCGGTCGTAAATCTCCTTCAAACCACCGCTGGTTGTAATCCAGACGATTGCAAACAGGAACAGGATGAAGAAAATGACGATGGAAAAGGCCGCCGCGAAACCAAGCTGTTGGGTGGCTGCCGTGCCGAACGCGGCATTATATAAGGCCGATACCAGGATATTCGTCTTTTCTTCCGGCCCGCCGCCGGTCATGATGACGATCAGGTCCAGTTTGTTAAATGTCCAGATCACATCCAGCGTCACCGCCGGGATGAGAATCGGCCTGAGCAGCGGCATAGTGATGAACCGGAAGCGATGCCACGCCCCTGCCCCATCCATCTGCGCCGCTTCATAATATTCCGCCGAAATGCTTTGCAGGCCGCCCAACAGCATCACCATATAAAACGGGATGCCCAGCCAGATATTCACAAACGTTACGGCCACGAAGGCAGCCGTCGCGTCGCGCAGCCAGCCCACCGGCTGCAAACCAATGCCCTGTAAAAGCGTGTTCACAAACCCATATTCGGCGTGGAATTCCTGTTTCCAGGTCAGCGCGGTGATGACGCCGGGCAGCGCCCAGGGGATGACGATCAGCGCCCGGTAAATACCCCTGAAGCGTATCTTTTGATTCATGATAAGCGCCAGCGCCAGGCCGCCGGAGAAATGAAAGATGACGTTTACCACCGTCCACAAAACCGTGCGCCCCAGCAGCACCGGGAAAGTGGAATCAGCCGTTCGCAGCAGCCGCCCCCAGCCGATAATCTCGCCATCACGAACCCGGAAAAACACATCGCTGAAGTTTTTTACTGCATAATCCAGCCCATACAGGTGATCGAGCTGGCATTCGCCGCGCGCAATCGGGCTGTAACAGGGGAAAGTAGTGCGCTTTAAGTCGGAAAATGCTAATAAAACATTGAAAAACAATGGATATAACATGAAGGCGAGAATGGCAATCGCAGCGGGAGCGAGCAGTGTATAGGCCAGCGCATTTTTAACTTTGAGCGTTTTTGCCAGCAGGTTGTAGAGCAGAAACTCCAGCACCACCACCCCGACCACGACGCCAATGATAAGCGGTATAATCTGGCCTAATGTATTTAGAACGATGTCACCTGTTAAACCACCTATTCCTTGCATAATTTGTTTCTCCTACCAATAAACGCGGGGTGGGGCTATGCCATCTGCCAGCCCCACCCGACGTTTTAATCTTTAGCAGGTCAATTGACGCAGCAAAGTTAGCCTTCGATGCACTCCTCAGCCGAGATCTGGGCCTCCATCGCCGCATCCGCCGGGGTGACGTTGTTGCTCATCACGCCTTCGAGCTGCGGGCGCACCGAGTCCCACATGCAGCGCAGGGTCGGGTCGGCGGGCATACCTACGCCCGTCAGCAGCGCCTCGTTGGAAGCGGCCAGCAGCGGGTCAGCTTCAGGGTCAACCGTTACTTCGTCAATCGCCGGCAGGCGGCTGGTCCCCAGCGCATACGCCGTAACCGCCGCCGGGTCGGTGGTCAGCCAGGTGACGAACGAAACGACGGCATCCAGCTTCTCGCCTTCCACACCCACCGGGATGCTGATGAACTTACCGGCGGTGAAGGGTTTCGGGCGTTCGCCGTTGGGCAGTTTCGGCCAGGGGGCCAGTCCCAGGTTGTCGGGGCCGAGCGCGGGCGACGTTTCCAGGTTTTTGTAGTCGCCAATCGCCCAGTCGCCGTTGATAATCATCGCCACGCTGCCCTCTTTAAAGAGGCCATCGGCGCAGGCGTAGTCACATTCCGAGGGGACAATCTGTTCCTTGAACTTCAAATCCTGGACAAACTGGTAAGCGTCAATCCAGGCCTGCGAGTCCAGCACCATGTTTCCATCGGCATCATAAGTACCGCCGCCAAAACCATGAACGAACGGCAGGAACCAGAATGGCTCGTTCAGGTTGTAGGCGAAACCCCGCACACCAGGATTGGCTTCCTCAATCGCCCTGGCGGTTGCAATCAGTTCTTCCCAGGTGTCGGGCGCTTTTTCGACCAGGCTCTTGTTGTACATCAGCATCAGGTGGTTGCCGGCATTGGTCGGCACGCCGTAAGTCGCGCCGGCCACCTGTGCCGCCCCGAGGTTGATCGGGTACATGGACATATCGAACAGGTCGTCCAGCGGCTGCAGCAGGCCGGAGTCCACGAACACACCGATGGCATCGTTCGGCCCCAGCACCATGTCCGGCAGACCCGAACCCGCCAGGCCGGCGGTTTGCAGGTCATTACGCAGAACTTCGGTTTCCTTGTTCACGATTTCCAGCGTGAAAGCCGAGCCGGTGGTTTCTGCCCAGACTTTAAACTGCTCGGCCAGAACGGCATCGTTCACGTCGCCATCCTGGCTCCACATCACCAGCGTTCCACCATCCTGCGCCAGGGTCAGGCCGAAGCTGCCCACAGCCAATAAAACAGCCACTACTGCGAGTACAAATTTACCGTACTTCATAATGAGAAAATCCTCCAAGTCTACCTACTTAATGTTATTATCAAGGGTGACACATTCAGGAGAAGAGCCGCCAAACGGCGCGAATCTCATAACCTTTTAGTGTCCGATGCAGACGGCATCACAACCCCCGGCATCGCTAGAAGTCAATGATAACGCAGTCAAATGAAATATGCTACCGAAACGATTAAAAATCGTTTTGGGATTTTGCACGAGGTTATTGAAACGAAGGTGTCACCATTACTCGCCTGTAGACGGGCGGTGGAGGTCTCGAACATGCTGAATCGCCTCGACCAGCCGCTCCACCGGGTCGCCTTTAAAAACGAACGCATCGGCTCCGGCGTCCAGCGCGGCCTGACGGGCTTCGGCACGCACGCTTAAAACAATGATACGAAGCCGGGGATAAAGCGCCCGCAGGTAGGCAATCGCCCGCAAACCGGGCAGCTTCCAATCCACCAGCAGCATGTCCGGTTCTAGCGACGCGACTTCATTCAGCAGGGTGTCGGCGTCGGCTGCTTCCCCTACCACCTCTACATGAAGTTCTTTAACCAGTTGAAGGAGCGTCCGCAGAGCATATCGAACATCAGATTGATCGTCGGCTACGAGAATACGGAGATTTTTGCTCATTTTTGCGGTCGTGGTACCCTTACTAAACAGTTGTTGTTACCTTAAGACAAAATCTCCCCACATGTATCCGCCATCTGAGGAGATTACCTACTGGTCAACTGGCTAGGTCGGGTTTTAATGAATCACGCTGTCGGTGTCATATTCTCCGAACCAGTCATCCATCCAGAACCGGCGGGCAATTGTGGCGCTCAACCCATCCACCCAGTCCATAACACAGAAAAACAGTTCCTCCGTCATCACGACATCCTGATGGAGTTGGGCAGCCATCTCCAGCGAGGCTTCGACCATCTTCCGCAGCAAAAACTCCTCTTTGGACGTGAGACGGGGATTTTGTTCGCGCAGATAGCCGATTACGCCGTCAACTTGCAGCAGGTGATACCGCTCCAGGGCATCCGCCGGGGCCAGCGGACTCAGGTCAATCTGGAAATCGTCCCGCAGGGTCTTTAAAACGCGCTCGCGGACATCAAAGTGATACTCCCGCAGGCCAAGCAGCCGCTGGTGTAAATCTTCCGCCAGGTCGCGCAGCACGTCCAGGCGCGGCGGCTCCTGATAAATCTGATCTTCGATGAACACAATCAGGTAGTCCGGGCTGCCCTCCGTCAGGCAGCGTTCGAACAGATCCATGGCCTCGGAGCGTAAATAACTGAGTTCTGCCAGTAAAAACAGGCCTTCCAGCCGGGAATTTTCGATCATGTCTAGTCCTTCTCATGAGGGCATAGACGGCGCAGGTATTCCCAGGTGTATATCCCGGTGTGATGTCCGTCATCCCAGGTCGGTTGAAGCGCGTAGTTGCCAACCAGTTCGAGCGAAGTGATGGTATAGGAACGTCTGGGTTTGAGTTCGAGAATATCTTTCGGATCGTGTTCCCGCCCCATAAATTCATGCCCACCCCGACATTCCACGCACGGGCAGGCCTCCCGCAGTCCGGCCAACGGATAACGACAAACAGCCCCATCATTCCAGGCAATCTCCAGGACGGAATCTGTTTTATTAAGCGTTATGCCCGTCGGTCGCAATCCAATCATTGCTGCTCCCAGAATACTTAATGCTTCCTACACTATTGTATCATACTTCAACGCTTGTCCACCGATAATTCTACGATAACTCTGTATAGTCTTGCATACAAGAGGGGGTTTGATACAATCGGGTTGCCGAGGATAAAAGCCACCCTATGGAGCAGTACATGCATTTACGTTTGCTTTTTTGTTTAGCCCTGCTGATTGTTTTATCTGTCAGCGGATGCCAGGGCCCCCCGCCGACGGTATACGTACTTGTCGTAACGGCGACTCCTGAGGGCGAATTGGCGACCTCGACGACGACGGCGGAAGCGACCCCGCTCGCCGAAACGCCGACCACTTCCAGCACGCTCCAGCCGACACCAACTACCGATCCGCGCCCGACCCCCACCACCGGCCAGATTCAGATTGCCGAACAGGTTTTTGAAAAAGGGCGGATGCTGTGGATTCAACCCCGGCAGCAAATCTGGGTGATGCAGGAAACCACGCCAGGGCGCGGGAAATGGCTGATTTTTGACGACACTTTCAAGGATGGCGAGCTTGAGTCCGACCCCGCCATCATACCGCCGGACCAAAAATACCAGCCGGAACGCGGCTTCGGCAAATTGTGGCGCACCAACCAGGACATTCGGAGCGCATTGGGTTGGGGTATCACACCGGAATTTGGTTATGTCAGCAATTATGAGTATCATCCGGGCGGCACGGTAGAAGCTCTTGCGCCGGGTTATCATATCCTGTACAGCCTGTACCAGGAAAAATTCCGCTTTAACGAAACCGACGGAACCTGGGAAAAGGTTTCTTAACACATCAACGGCACGTAAGTGGGGGCAGCATGAAAAATCTTCGCCGCTGGCAGATGGTCTCAACCGGCCCGCTTTTGCTGCAGCTGGCCGCCGATGCGCGTTTATGCCCCACCGATTATACCGATGACCAGGCCTGGGAATTATCGCTTGGCAGCCTGGAGGCCCCGGCGCTGGCGCTGCATACCCGCTACGGCGGGCGCGCCGGGCTGGTCAGCCTGGTGCCGATGTGGAATCACGATGGCCGCGTCGTTTATCAGGCGCAGGCGTATGCTGCCCCGCCAAAAGTGACGGCCTTCGCGCCCGGTTATGCCAGTGTTGAGGCCGCGTTGACGCCGCAGCTGACCCTCCGGGCCGAATACTGGGTCATGGAATCTCATGCGGTTGGCGCGCGTTTCACCCTGGTAAACAGCGGCAGTAAACCGGAGACGCTGCGGCTTGAGCTGTTCGGCCATGTTGGAATGGGCGGCAAGGAGCAGCCCGTCCGCACCCTCAAACGTCCCGACGGTGGATGCGCGCTCGTTATAGGGAAAATCGTTAACCTACATCCGGTCGTTCTGCTGGACGCGGCAACGCTGTCCGAACCCGAAACGCCGCTTTCAACACCCCGGATTGGCCGCACATTCACCATTGGAAGCCGTAAAAAAATCGCGCTTCGCTGGGTTCATGCCGGTTTGACAAACGCCGAGGACTCGCTGGCGCTGGCAGCCGACTGGCTAAAACGGGACTGGGATAAATATTTTAAACGGATTGACCAGGCCGCCGCTGCGCTGCCGGTTTTTGAAACCGGCGATGCCGACCTGGACGCGGCGATTGCTTTTTCCGTCCAGCAGCTCACGCAGAGCATCCTCAAGTCGGGACAGGCATTACCCCGCCATTCCTTTGTCGCAGTGCGCGGTACGGCGCGCGGTTTCAGCCCACGTGGAGATGGCAGCGACCATGACCGGGCATGGTCGGGACAGTCGCCCCCGCTGGCGTATCTTCTGGCGTTAGGTATGGCCTCAATCAACCCGGACATCGCGCAGGGTATCATCCGTAATTATCTGGCCGTCCAACAGCCGGACGGCTGGATTGACTGGAAACCCGGCCTGGCCGGGCAGCGCCAGGGCATTTTGTGTCTGCCTATCCTGGCGCGGCTGGCCTGGGGCATCTTCCAGTATACCGAAGACGCGCCCTTCTTAAACGAAGTATTCCCCGGTTTGCTGCGTTTTTTCGACCGCTGGTTGCAGCCCGACTTGGACGCCGACGGCGATGGCCTGCCGGAGTGGCAGAGCGAAAACCAGATGGGTTATGTTTTTTTTCCGACCTTTGCTTCCTGGCAAACCTGGGGACAGAAGGCCGATGTCCGGCTGGTGGAAACGCCCGATCTGCTGGCTTATCTACTCTCCGAAGCCAAAAGTCTGAAGGAAATCGCTTATTACCTGCACCAGGCTGAAGCCGAAAAACGGCTTGAAACACACATCCATACACTTTCGGCGGCGCTGGAATCGCTCTGGCGCAATACACATTACGCCTACCGTGACCGGGACACTCACCGGACGACCGGCGCGGTGCAGATCGTTCACGACGCGCGCGGCGGTGACGATCTCATCCCGGCTGAAGTGCTGGACCCGCCCAACCGCGTGATTGTCGAAATCTCCGGCGGCGTCAACCTCACCCCGCGTATGGCGCTGCGTTTAGAAGGCGCCGATGAAAACGGGCAGAACATCATCGAAACCGCCGACAGCGCCGCCTTTTTGTGGGCGCATGGCCGGGGCGCATATACCAGCCGGCGCGTTTTTTCCCGGCTTGACCGCATATCTCTGGAAGGCTTGAGCCGTGTTTACCGGGTGGATGTCCACACCGTAGATACTACCCGCCTGGACATTAACGTCCTGCTGCCGTTATGGTCGGCGGGCATCCCCCAGGAAAAAACCGCCGCCCTGGAAAGCCTGCTCACCGACCCCACGCACTTCTGGCGTGCCAGCGGCGTGACCATGTGTTCGGCCCAGGATGCCAATTTTGACCCCTCAAATACCAACGGCTGCGGCGGAATCTGGCCGTTCTGGCTGACGCTCATCGGCGAGGGATTGATCGAATACAACCGGGCAGAACTGGCGGCGCAGATGCTCAAACGGCTGCTGGCCGTACAAACCACCGTTTTTAAGGAACAAAAAGCCTTTGCCGAGTTTTATCATAGTGATGAGCCGCAGGGGTTAGGCGAGCGCGATCATGTCGGTGGGCTGCCGCCGCTCCACCTGCTGCTGCGTATCATCGGTGTGCGTATCATTTCGGCGCGTAAGGTATGGACGGGCGGGCCGTTCGTGTGGGGTTCGCCGGTCACTATCAGGCAGCACGGCGTGACCGTCCGGCGCAGTGCCGATGTAACGCTGGTGGAATTTCCATCCGGCCACACCGTCGAAGTAATGAACGACACCTGGCAGGAAATCACAGACCCCAAACTCGCCTGAGCCAGATCGGGGATACAAACCATAATGCCCGGCAGTCCGGTACATGATTTCATCTTTCGCAGTACCCTGGATGGCATCCTGGTCGCCAACGAGCAGCAGATCATCGAACAGATTAATCCGGCTGCGGCTGCCATGCTGAGCATCACCGTCGAAGAAACGATTAACCGAAAGCCGGAGGAGGTCTTTCGTCACAACCCGGCGCTGGTTAACCTTTTCACCCGCCAGAGCGGCCAGACCCTAAACGTCCGCCTGCCCAAGCGGCGGTTCGCGCTGGGCATCGCCGCCCCGCTGCCGGACGGCGGGCGTATCGTGCTGCTGCAAGACATCACCGAAAAACAGGAGTTTGAGTCGCGCCGGGAAGCTCTGGTAAAAACCATTTCTCATGATCTGCGTAATCCCATTTCCGCCCTCAGCGGTTTTAGCGACCTGATAGATAAATTTGGCGAACTCAATCCGCAGCAGCAGAAGTTTCTCGCCCGCATCCGGCAGACCGCCGCCAAACTGCATGATGTCGTCGAAGAACTGGTAGACCTGGCCTGGATTGAAGCCGGGATGCCGCTGGCGCACCGTCCTATCGAACTGGGGCAGATCATTGCCAGCACCGTGAGCGAACTTGGCGCGGTGGCGCTGGAGCGCCGCATGACGATTGCCGTCTCCTTACAGGACCCGATGCCGATGGTCATGGGCGACCCGGAACGCATTAAAATCGCTACCCACAATATTCTGCATAACGCGCTCATTTATTCCGAACCGGAGCAAACCGTCGCTATCCACGCCTGGGGCGACGAACACGAGGCCTATGTCAGTGTGGCCGACCGGGGCATCGGCATCGCCGACGACGAACTGGAACTCATTTTTGACCGAATGTACCGCTCCCGCGATGAGCGCGTGCGCGACATGCCCGGCGGCGGCCTGGGGCTGACGATTGCCAAAACGATTATCACCCGGCATGGTGGGGCAATCTGGGCATCCAGCAACCTGGGCGTTGGCAGCACATTTACATTTGTTCTACCGGCGGTTCACCCCTGAGATGCGAAAAATCAAAATCACCCTACCCGCCACCGCTACCGATCTCGGCCCCGGCCTGAACAGCCTGGGGCTGGCGGTTGGTCTGTACTGCGCTGTCGAAATCGTGGAGCGCCGCGACGAAATGCTGCTGGTCGAAACCGAAGGCGAAGGCGCGGGGCATTATCCCATTGGCCTGCGCCATCCCGTCGTGCTGGGGCTGATGCGTATTTTCCAGCAGCAGGAGCGCGCGCCGCTGGGCTTTAGTGTGCGCGTAGATAACCACATTCCGCTGGACAGCGGCCTGGGCGCGGAAACCGCCTTCTGGGTGGCGGGCATCATCGGCGCGAATAACCTGCTTGGCAACCCCTACCCCCGCAGCCGCATCCTCGAAATGGCGGCATTGTTCACCCGGCAGCCGGACAGCGCCGTGACGGCCATCCTGGGCGGGCTGACGACCAGCATCCTTGAAAGTGATGTGCTGACTTACCGGGCGCTGCCGGTGACGCCCATGCAGGTGATTGTGGTTTTGCCGGAACTGGAAAACTACGCCGGCGAATCGCGCCTGGCGAGGCCGGAGCGCGTGGCCGCCGCCGATGCGCTTTACAATCTCAGCCGCGTCCCGCTTCTGGTCGAGGCGCTGCGCGCAGGCGACCCAACGCTCATCACCCGTGTGATGGACGACCGACTGCGCCTGCCCTATCTCAAGCCGCACATTCCCGGTTACGATCACGCTTTTGAAATGGCGCGGCGCGCCGGGGCCATCGCCATGACTCCCAGCGGAAACGGCCCCGCGCTGCTGGTTTTTGCTGTCGAAAATCACCGGACTATCGCCACCACCCTGGAAGTTGCCTTTGAGAATGCGGGGGTCAAAGCGCGTTCCTGGGTGCTGCCGCTGGATACTCAGGGCGTGGTCATCAGCGCCGCACAGTCGGCGTGATGTTAATCCGCATCTTATACTGCCGGCGTATCATAGCAGCCGTGTTTGCTGCTAGACCATCACTGGTAGAAAGAAAAACCCCATGTTCCGCCGACCTGCCCGTCGCACATTCGCCGCTGACGCCGAAATACCCGACATTCCCGTAAACTGGCGGCGTTTGTTTCGTTATCTGGCCCCTTACCGGGCGCGGCTGGCGCTGGCGGTCGTCGCGCTCATCGGCAGCGCCGCGCTCAGCCTGGTTTTTCCGGCGGTCATCAGCAGCGTGGTGGACTCGGTGCTGAAAGAAGGCAATCTCCAACTGCTCGACCAGGTGACGGGTTTGCTGCTGGTGGTCTTCTTCGTCCGCTCGGTGACATCCCTGCTGGAAAACTACAACCTGAATTACATCGGCGAGCGGCTGGTAGTTGACCTGCGCCAGCAGCTTTATCGCCATTTACAAACGCTCTCGTTGGGGTTTTTCACCTCCCGGCGCGTGGGCGAACTGGTTTCCCGCCTGTCCAGCGACGTGACCGTCATGCGAACGGCGCTCACCAGCAACATGAACGTTCTGCTTCAGCAAACACTCATCATGATCGGCTCGGTGGTGGTTATGCTGGCACTGAACTGGCGGCTGACGCTGTTCATCCTGGCGCTGACGCCGGTCATCGTGGCGATGGGGGCGCTGTTCGGCCTGTGGCTGCGCCGCACCAGCACACAAATTCAGGATGAACTGGCGGGGGCAACCACCGTCGCCGAGGAAGTTCTGCAAAATATCCGCGAGGTGAAAAGTTTTGCCCGCGAGTCCTACGAAATCAACCGCTACGAAAATGCCATCAGCCGGGCATTCAGCGCGGCGGTGCGGCTGCTGCGAATCCGTTCCATCTTCGGCCCGCTGGTCGCCTTCATGGGTTTCGGCGGGCTGTCACTGATCCTATGGTTCGGCGGGCGCGAAGTCCTTGACGGGCGGCTGACCGGCGGCGAACTGATCGCCTTCCTCATCTACGGCCTGACGGTGGCCGGGGCGCTCGGCTCGCTGGTGAACCTGTACACCCAGTTCCAGGAAGCCCTGGGCGCAACCAAACGCATCTTTCAACTGCTGGACACGCCCCCGGATATAACCGACGCGCCGGACGCCAGGCCAATCGGGGCGGTTCGCGGCGCGATTACCTTCGAGGGCGTGAGCTTCAGCTATGATGACCGGCAGGAAGTGCTGCACGACATCAACCTGGACATCGCGCCCGGCGAAATCCTGGCGCTGGTGGGGCCAAGCGGCGCGGGCAAAAGCACGATTTTTAACCTCATCCCGCGTTTTTACGACCCAACCGGCGGAAGCATCAAAGTAGACGGCCAGGACTTGCGAACGATCACCCAGGCCAGCCTGCGCCAGCAGATCGGCATCGTGCCGCAGGAAACACTGCTGTTCGGCGGCACCATCCGCGAAAACATCCGCTATGGCCGCCTGGACGCCACCGAAGCAGAAATCATCGCCGCCGCGCAGGCCGCCAACGCGCATGACTTCATCATCCAGCTTCCCGATGGTTACGATACCATTGTGGGCGAACGCGGCATTCGCCTCAGCGGCGGGCAGCGCCAGCGGGTTGCCATCGCCCGCGCCGTCCTCAAAGACCCCCGCATCCTGCTGCTGGACGAAGCCACCTCCAGCCTGGACAGCGAAAGCGAGCATCTGGTACAGGAGGCGCTGGGGCGGCTGATGTCCAACCGGACGACCGTCATCATCGCCCACCGCCTGAGTACGACCAAAATCGCCCACCGCATCGCGGTAATTGATCGAGGGCGTGTTGTCGAACTCGGCACGCACGAAGCCTTGATGGCGCTGGACGGCCTGTATGCCAAACTCTACGGGATGCAGTTCCGCGAGGACTGGCTGGCGGAAATCGAGGCGCTTGAAAAATAAGCGGGCGCTTCCCGCGCGGGGACGTTAATCCCTGCGAAAAGCGCCCGCTCCAAATCAATCTTCGATGATCTCGTCGTTCTTACGCTTGCGTTTAGGCGCGGGCCGGCGGACGGCGTACCCCAGGTAAACGCCCAGACCGACCACCGCCAGCGCGATCGGCAGGCTCAGTTCCGACCGCCACAAGACTCCCAGGTCGGGCAGTTGAAGGCCGCTTTCCTGCGCCGGCGGCAAAACAGGTGTCGGCGTGGGCGGCGGCTCGGCAGGTCGAAGCGCCGGTGATACAGCGCCGGCGGCGATTTCGGCCTTGCGATTCAACGCGGCCATTTCGTCCATAATCAGGCGCAGCACCAGATCAGCCAGCCGTTCGACCGTATAATCGCCCTGCTGCCCGGTTTGCGGGTCTGCCGCTTCGCCGACGTGCAGATCAGGCCGCGACTCGCCGGGTGTCCCTGGCACACCCTGTTCGTAGGTCAGGAAGATGAAGTGACCCATCGTATACTGCGCGATCTGCCGGAAGATGAACTCGCCATCCGAAGTCAGGCCGCTGGATGCAATCGGGTGAATTTTGATTCCGCGCTGCGCGGCGGCCACCATTTCCTGAGCGTAGTCGTAATCGTTCGGATAGTCGAGATGCGGCGGCGCGTCGGCAACCAGGAAGATCAGCTTGACCGTATCATCGCCCCGCCAGCTTACATTATGCACCGCTTTGTGCAGCGCCTCGTTTAACGATTCGGGATTATCGCCGCCGCCGTCGGCGCGCACCGTATTCAGGCTGGCCTGGAACTGCGACACCTCCGGCGTGAAATCGGTCGTCTGCGTCACATAGGCGTCACCCCGGTCGCGGTATGTCACCAGACCGTAGCGCACGTCGGCGTTCCTCAGCCGGTCGGCGATCTGCGATGAAATATTCAGGATATTATTCTGCAGCTGCGCGATTTCATCGCCCATGCTGCCGGTAGCATCCAGTAAAAACAACACATCCAGCCGGGCAGCCGCGCGTTCGGCCTGCGCCAGCGTGATCGTCCAGACCGGGCCGCGCTGTGGGTCAAGCGTGAACTGGCGCGCAATTTCCCCTTTGCTGACCACGACGCGGAACGACTGCGCGTTCTGCGCCTCAGGCCGCGCGGACGGGAAAAAGAGCGTCTGCCCGGTGGCGTAGGTGCGCGAATCACTGACCAGCCTTTGCCCGGCGTAGACCTGCACGCGCGCGCCCAACACCGGCAGCCCTTCTTCATCGGCCACCACGATGATCTGCCGCCCGCTCACGTCCACATCATGCACAACCCCGGCATACTGCGCCAGAAAATTTCGGCGGTACAGCAGGTAATCATCCCAGCGAGCGTTGTCGTTGATCTCGCCCGCGCTCAGAGGCATAAGCGCCATCTGTGTCGGCGCGGCCTGCGGCTCTAAAAACCCGGCAGTCGGGCCAACCGGCAGCGCCGTGACGCCGGATAAGCCATCCACCGGCGGCGCGGGCGTCATCAGCGCGACCGAGGTCGTAACCGGCTCCCTCGGCGGCGAATCGCGGCCAGGGACCGGCGTTGAATAGGACGCTACCCCGCTATAGGCATTAACGATATTGCTAAAAACGCTGCCGACACTCGGCCCCAGCATCGCCAGGAATACCAGCGAGACGGAAACCAGCGCCACACAGGCCGCCGCCAGCAGCCCCAGCCGGCGCACCCAGACGCGGCGCTGTGTTTGCTGGTGGAGCCGCCGCTTCTGTAAAGCCTGCTCCAAGCGTCCCCGCACCTGGGACTGCTCATCGGCGGTTTCCGCATCAGCATCCTGCTGCGCCCGGAAAACCAGGTCAGCCGTCTTGAGCAGATCGCGCAGCCGGCCCGCATGTTCCGGGTAATCGCGCAGGCAGTTTTCGAGCCTTTCGCCGGACTGCACCCGGTCAAGGCAGTCGGCCAGCGCATCCAGAAGTTCAGCCATGATGCACCTCCGGTTCGATCAGAATCAGGCGCAGCGTATCCAGCGCGCGGAACTGTAGCGATTTAACGGCACTGACGCTTTTGCCCATCAGGTCGGCGGTTTCCTTCATGCTCAACCGCTGGCCGAAGCGCAAAACCAACACTTCCTGGTGGTCGGCGTTGAGCATCCGCAGGGCGTGGCGCACCCGTTCCAGCGGGACGTTTTCGCCCAGCATCGTTTCGGGATATTGGTCAGACGGCGAGGGCATCCATTCCTCCACTTCTTCTAACGACAACTGGCGCGGCTCGCCGTACAGACGAAAAATCTGGTGGCGGGTGAGGCTGAACAGCCACGCCCGCAGGTTCTCGCGCGGCGCGCTGGGTTTGCCAATCGTCTCGATTAACTTGAGAAAGACCTCGCTCACGACATCCTGCGCCTGCTGCCGGCTGCCGAGTTTGAAGCGCGCATACCGGTAGAGGGGCATAAAATAACGTTCGTAAGTTTCGATCACAGCGGTTTCGTCGCCGCGCCGCAGGCGGGGCAGCAGGTCATCTTCAACCGTGACATCCGGTAGAACGATCAACAACATACACACCCCCTGGCTGCGAGCGTCTTTCTATCAATAAAGAGGTCGAATCGTCCAAAAAGGTTTCGGTGATTTTAAGCATAGGGTATCTTTGTAGCCGTTTATTGTTGAACACCAGCTTTGAGAGGTTTTATGACACTGAAAGGCGCAACCGCGCTCGTCACCGGCGCGACCGGCTTTTTGGGCGGCGAAATCGCGCGGCGGCTGGCCGCCGAAGGGGCGCGCGTCCGGGCGCTGGCGCGGCGTCCGGGGCGGGATGCTTACATTCGAGATCTGCCGAACGTTGAAATCGTCATGGGAGATATTAACGATACCGAACGCATGAAAGAGGTGGCGGCAGGCTGTGACTATATCGTTCACTGCGCGGCGGCGCTGGGCGGCCCCCTGCCCCACCAGCGCCGCTTAAATGTGGACGGCACACGCAGCGTGATGCAGGCAGCGGCGGCGGCGCGCGTCCGGCGGGCGCTGCATATCAGCACCATTGCGGTTTATGGTTACGGCTATACCAGTGACGTGACCGAAGAAATGCCCCAGAAGCCGGGGCGTGTCCCCTACAATGTCACCAAATCGGAAGCCGAAAAGGTGGTGCGCCAGATTGGCGCGCAAAACAACCTGTCGTACAGCATCATCCGTCCAGGTATGGTCTACGGCCCGCGTTCCGGCATGTGGACGATGTTTATGTTCAACCTGGGCAAACGCAACCCGACAATTTTTCTGGGCGACGGCAGCGGTTACGCGCACCCGATTTACATTGACGACGTGGTGGATATGGCCGCGCTGCTGCTGACACACCCGGCGGCAGACGGAGAAGCCTTCAACTGCGCGCCCGACCCGGCCCCCACCTGGCGCGAGTTCCTGAGTGGTTACTCCAGGCTGGCCGGCCACCAGAACTGGCGAGGTTTACCGGCACTGCCGCTTCGAATTATCGCGCCGGCAGTTGAACTGGCGCTTACCCTGCGCGGCGAACCCCAGGATGTGCCGGCGCTCATCCCTTTTATGCAGGCGCGAAAAACCTACAAGATGGACAAAGCCCGCCGGCTGTTGGGTTGGGAAGCCCGTGTCAGTCTCGAAGACGGCATCCGGCGCTGCGAACCCTGGCTGCGGGAAAAAGGGCTGCTGCCTTGACCGATTGGCTCTCGATGCTGCTGCTGGTTTTGTTGGCAGTGGCAATCATCGCGCTCGGCTGGTGGCTGCTGATCGCTACCGAAGGTGTTTACCTGGGGCGGCGCATCGTCATCTGGTTATATGACCTGTTCGCCCACCGCTACGACCGCGTGAAAAACTATTACCGCGAGTACGAGCATATGTATCTGGCGCAGCCGATCATGGAACGCATCGCGCCGCACCGCTCGCCGCTGGTGCTGGACGTGGCGACCGGCACAGGCCGGCTGCCGCTGGCGCTGCTGCGACACGCGCACTTTCAGGGGCGGGTGATCGGCCTCGACCTCAGCCGCCGGATGCTGCATCAGGCCACCCAAAACCTTTACGTGTTCGAGGATCGCGTGACGTTCATATGGGGATCGGCGGAAAATCTGCCTTTCCCCGATGATACGTTCGATGTAGTGACCTGCCTCGAAGCCCTGGAGTTTATGGTTCGCCCGCAGGCTGTCCTGGGCGAGCTGGCGCGCGTGCTGCGCCCCGGCGGGCTGCTGCTCATCAGCCAGCGCATCAATACGCGCCTGATGCCGGGCAAAACCTGGTCATCCGGCCAGATTCTCGAACTGCTGGCTCGCTGCGGCGTGGAAGATGCCCAGGCGCAAATCTGGCAGGTGGATTATCGCAAAATCTGGGGATACAAAACAGGCAGTTCGCCGGCGGCGGGCGCGCGCCCGCTAGATGAGGTGCTGCGCTGCCCACGCTGCCGGTCGGGCCTCATGAAGCAGCGGGAGCAGTCCTGGTTCTGCGATTCCTGCGGCGCGCGGGCGGTTATCGGTGCGGATGGGGTGATTGAGTTATTCCCGGTGGAACGTTAGCGAAAGGTTGCGCGTAAACCGCGCCTGCTATAAGCTGAATAGCATCATCCGCTTGTATATGCTCAACCAGCCGGGAAAAACTCATGTCCGACCAAATCCAAGATTCCTCGCACGACGACGACCGAACCATCCCCTCGCGCCAGTTCCCGGCCCTGTCCGAAAACCGCAGCGATGAACCGGCGACAGACCCGGCAGATCATCAGCCGCCATCCGATGCGCCCTGGCTGCTGCGGCAGTTTTTTAACAGCCAGATCAATCTGGGTGAAGAACTCAACCGCCGTTATCCCAATCTGCCGCTGCTGTCGGTGCTGCGGCTTCGCAGCCTGGATACTCAACATGGAGTGGCGTCGCTGACTACCCAGGACGGTGTTGCTTCCCTGCTGCTGGATGCCGACGCGCGGGGTAAACTGACGTTTGCGTTTTCGTTTGCCTCCGCGCTCACGCTCAGTTTTAAGCTGGACGGCCTAAGCAGCAAAGACCGCCTGAACTGGCTGGAACGAATCCGCCGCGAAAAAGACGATGCGGCTTTTTTATGGGGCGAATCGCGCTGGGAGAAAGATTATGTGATTTGCACCCTGCACAAACGTTTCGTCAGCCTATATGCCTTTTCGCAGCACAACTTTGAGGCTGCTGCCCGCCTGACCCCGGAGGTCGCCAACCGGCTGTTTGATTGGCTGGAGGCTCTGTGGCAGGCCGAACCAGCCGACCCTGAGCCGCCGCAGATACTCACCTGGTAGGCGATTGCTTTTTCCGCGCCTGTCTGCCATGATAAATAAAACAGATCACTGTAATCAAAAAGGAGCGCCTTTTGAATCGCCTTCAGCACGAAACCAGCCCCTATTTACGCCAGCACGCCGATAACCCGGTAGACTGGTATCCCTGGGGTGAGGAGGCCTTCGCCCGCGCCCAGGCTGAAGATAAGCCGATTTTGCTCAGCGTTGGTTACAGCGCCTGCCACTGGTGTCATGTCATGGCGCACGAAAGTTTTGAGCATGAGCCGACCGCGAACATGATGAACGAGCTGTTCGTCAATATCAAGGTAGACCGCGAGGAGCGTCCCGACGTGGACGACATCTACATGCAGGCGGTTTTGGCGCTGACCGGGCATGGCGGCTGGCCGATGACGGTTTTTTTGACCCCTGATGGCCGTCCTTTTTACGGCGGCACGTACTTCCCGCGCGAGCCGCGCGGCGGGATGCCGGCCTTCCGGCAAGTTCTGGCCGGCGTGGCCGACGCTTACCGCAGCCGCCGAAGCCAGGTTGACGAAGCCGCCGGAAATCTGACCGAGGCGCTGAACCGCGATTTTCTGGGCATCGGCGGCGGCACAGACGCCCTGAATGCCGATTTACTGGACGAGGCCGTCCGGCGTTTCGAGCAGTCCTTCGACAAAAACTACGGCGGTTTTGGCGGCGCGCCGAAGTTCCCTCAGCCGATGAACCTGGATTTTCTGCTGCGCGCTTATGCCCGTACCGGCGATGCAAACGCGCTAAATATGGTCACGTTCACGCTGCAAAAGATGGCGCGCGGCGGTATTTATGACCAGATCGGCGGCGGTTTCCACCGCTACAGCGTGGACGCCATCTGGTTAGTGCCACATTTTGAAAAAATGCTCTACGACAGCGCGCAGCTCAGCCGCGTTTACCTGCACACCTGGCAGATCACCGGCGAAACCTTTTACAGACGCATCGCCGAGGAGACTTACGACTACATCCTGCGCGAGATGACAGCCCCGGAAGGCGGCTTTTACAGCACAACCGACGCCGACAGCGAGGGCGAAGAAGGCCGGTTTTTTGTTTGGGACGAGGGCGAACTCCGGGAAATTCTGGGCGACGACGCGCCCATCGCCATTGAATACTGGGGCGTGACGGCGCGCGGCAATTTTGAAGGCCATAATATCCTCTATGTACCCAATGACGATGCGACTATCGCACAGCGGTTGAACCTGACAGGCCAGGAATTGCAGGCAAAAATTGCAGGCGTTCGGGATAAACTGTTCGCTATCCGTTCGCAGCGCGTGCCGCCGGGGCTGGATGACAAAATCCTGACCGCCTGGAACGGCATGATGCTGGCAAGCCTGGCCGAAGCCGCCCGCGTCCTGGGCCGCGCCGATTACCGCGAGGCCGCCGTCAAAAATGCCACCTTTCTGCTGCGGGAACTGAAAGCCGACGACGGGCGTTTGCTGCGTACCCACAAAAACGGCGTGAGCAAAATCAACGCCTATCTGGAGGACTACGCAAACCTGATAGACGGTCTGATTGAACTGTACCAGACCACCTTTGACGAACGCTGGTTTACTGAAGCGCGGCGGCTGGCCGACCATGTGCTGGCGCATTTCCCCGCGCAGGACGGCGGTTTTTACGACACCGGCGACGACCACGAAAAGTTGATTGTGCGCCCGCGTAACTTGCAGGACAACGCCACACCCTCCGGCAGCGCCATGATGGCGAAACAGCTTCTCCGGCTGGCGGCTTATACCGGCGAAACGCGCTATGAGGAAGCCGCCCGCACGACTCTCGCCCTGCTTTCCGAGGCGCTGCGCCAGTATCCGCAGGCTTTCGGCGAGGCGTTAAACGCGGTTGATATGCTGGTGAACGGCCTGGACGAAGTGGCCGTCGTGGGCGACCCTGCGGACGAACAAACGGCGGCGCTGCTGGCGGTCATCCGGCAGCCTTACCGCCCGAACGCCATCGCCGCGCTCGCCCCACAGGACGTAGACGGCGAACATACCATCCCGCTGCTGAATCACCGCGTCAAAAAAGGCGGCGAACCGACCGTTTACGTCTGCCGGAACTTCGCCTGCCGGCTGCCGGTCACCACGCCGGATGAGGTCAACGATTTACTGAAGCAGGCCGGTTGATTTAGCGCCTATCCATAAAACAGCCGTAGGGATAAGCCCCGCAACAGACCAAACGCGGTTTACGGGTAAGTTTTTATAGATAAACGGAAACGCATGAGCCTGATAGACAATAGCATGATGTACAATCTGATCGTGATCGGCGGCGGCTACAGACAGTGTAAGGGGCAAGTAGGGGGAGCGGGCAAACACTTGTTCAGACATTTGTTTAGTTGTTGAGGATACGATGACACAGAATGACACTCTAACCACCCTGTTCAGCCATCATCTGTGGGCGAACCTGCGGCTGTTTGAACAGTGCGCGGCGCTCACCAGCGAACAACTGGACGCCACCATCCTCGGCGCGTTCAGTTCTATCCGCGAGACGCTGGAGCATATCGTCAGGGCTGAACAGAACTATTTTTCACGCATCAGCACCGGTCAGCCCTTCCAGCGCCCAGACAATCCGCCGCCGATGACGCTGGCGGAAATGATCGAGTCGCTGCGTACCACGGGCGCGGGGTTGATCGAGTGGGCATCAAAGATACAGGCCGGAGACACGGTGCAGGTGAACTGGGAAGGAACGCCGCGCGATGTACTCAAGACGATCCTGCTGACGCAGGTTATCAATCATGCGACCGAACACCGGGAGCAGGTTAAAACGATCATGACGCAGTTGGGCATCGAACCGCCGGATTTGCAGGCATGGACATATTTTGATGAAACGGATGCTCCCACCAATGGCTGAATAGGCATGAACCGCGAACAATCGCCGCTCGATTATTTCCGCTTCGTCCTGCTAACCGTCGTCGGCCAGGCGTTCGAGGCCGCCGGTTATCGTCTTGAAGAAAATCCGGTGCAGTGGGCCGGCGGACTGTTCCGTTTCAGCAAACCGTTTGAAAATGGGCTGTACGGTTTTATCGAATTTCAACTGCTCAATTACGCCGATACGATCTGGGCATCCGGCAATGCTTCACGCTTTCGGGTGATGCTGACCCGCAGCGACCGGCCAACCCCCGCCGCCGCCAGCCCGTCACCGTTTTATACCCGGCGAACGCTCAGCACACTGGTCGTCCAGGATTTCGGCGTGGCGATTCTGCCATCCGCCGATCACTGGTGGGAATTTCGCAGCACGCAGCAGCTCGGCAGCGCGCTGGCCGAGGCGGGACATCTGATCGTCGGCTACGGGATACCCTGGCTGGCCGGCGATCTGCTGCCGCCGTCGGGATAACGTTGGGCAAGCATCATTGACACCGCGCCCGCCCCCCGCCATAATGCAGCCATGCGAAATCTTTTTCAGCACCTTCTACCGGTCTTACTGGTTTCTATAAGTTTGTTCGCCGCCGGCTGCAACCTGAACGGGCAGCCCGATGTCATCGTCGTAACGGCTGCCCCTGCCGCGACCGAAGGGCCATCCCCTACACCGACTCTGACCCCCACCCCGACGATTCCGCCCACGCCAACCATCGAACCGGCGGTCGCGCTGCGATTGGCCGACCGCTATCTGGTTAACGGTTATTATGAAAATGCGGTCGCCGCCTACCAGACGATTCTTGCTCAAGGCGCGAGCGCGCCCCAGGACATCGGCGCGGCGGCGGCTTTTGGCCTGGGACGTTCCGCCCTGCGCGAAGGGCTGTTCGCCGATGCGATAAACGCGCTGACGACCTTCATCGGCCAATACCCCCAGGACCCTCGGCAGGCGCAGGCTTATTTCCTACGCGGGGATGCCCACCTGGGGATGTCCAACTGGACGCAGGCGCTGGCCGACTTCAAGCAGTACCTCGCCCTGCGCCCCGGTTTGATTGACAGCTACGTTCACGAGCGCATCGCTGACGCGCAGCTGGCCCTGGGGCAGGCCGAACCGGCGCTGGCCGCCTATGCCCAGGCCGCCGAGGAAGGCCGCAGCCTTGTGCCGCAGCTGGCGCTGCGCGAAAAAGTCGCCCGGATTTACCGCACCGCCGGCCAGCCCGACGCGGCGCTGGCCCAATACGAGGCGATTCTGGCCGCCGCGCGCAACGCGCCCTACCGCGCCCAGATCGAATATGAAGCGGCGCAAACGCTGTTGGAAAGCGGCGATCAGGTGGCCGGCCTGGCGCGGCTGGAAACGATTTTTAACACTTATCCCGATTCGCCGCAGGCATACCAGGCCATGCGGATGCTGACCGAAAACGGCGTCGAACTAGACGATTACGCGCGCGGGCGTGTGAGCTACTTTTACGGCGATTATGAGGGCGCGATTGACGCCTTTAATGCCTACACCACTGATCATATCCTGGCCGAAGTCCCGGCGGCGCTGTACCTGCTGCTGGGGCGCGCCTACCGCGAAATCGGCAGCACTTCGGCAGCGGTGACGGCGTTCCAGACCGTGATTGACCAGTATCCAACCGACCCCGCCTTTGGCGAGGCGCTGCTGGAGCAGGGACGTACAAAATTCCTCGCCAACGATATTGACGGCGCTATCGCCCATTATCTGAACATTGCTGATAACTACGGTTATGTTCCGCAGGCTGCCGAGGCGCTGTGGCGGGCCGGCTATCTGTATGGCACGAACGACCGCCCCACCGAGTCCCGGCAGGTTTTTGAGCGGCTGGCTGATACCTACCCGGACACCGACCAGGCGCACAGCGGCCTGTTCCTGGCGGCCTCGGCGGCCTATAAACTTAACGATCCGGTCGGCGCAGAGCGGCTTTATGCCAAACTGGCGGTAACGACAACCGGCGATAATCAGGCCGCCGCTTATCTGTGGGTCGGGCGGCTGGCGCTCCAGCGCGGCGATCAGCCAACCGCCGAGCAGGCCTTCCGGCTGGCCGCCGGCGCAGCGCCGGACAGCTATTTTGCGGCGCGCGCCCAGGACATTTTACAGGGACGGCAGGCTTTTACGCCCCCGCCTGCCTATCGTTTTGAATTTGATGAAGCCGCTCAGTTGGCTGAAGCCGAAACCTGGCTGCGCGAGAAGCTGGCGATCACCCAGGAAGGCAGCCTGTGGCAGCTTTCGCCGCCGCTTCAGGCCGACGCGCGTTTGATTCGGGGAAACGAACTGTGGGCAGTCGGCGCGCACAACGAAGCCGAAATCGAGTTCCGCGACGTGATTGATGCCCACCAGAATAATGCGCTCACCTCGTTCCAGTTGGCCGTGTTTTTGCGCGGAATCGGCGCTTATCAGCCTTCTATCCTGGCGGCAGCCAACATCATCCGTTCGGTAGGCGTCGGCACATTAGAAGCACCACTGTTCATTGCCCGGCTGCGTTATCCGGTTTATTATCTCGATGTGGTGCTGGATGCCGCGCAGCGGCGGGCTATAGACCCGCTTTTATTGTTTTCACTCATACGGCACGAAAGCCTGTTTGATACTTATGCGACGGCAGCCGCCGGAGAAAAGGGACTGACACAGGTCATCCCCAGCACAGCCGAATATATCGCCCAGCAGCTTCAATGGCCGAATTATCAACACAGCGATCTTTTCCGCCCTTATGCGGGTGTGGAATTTGGCGCTTTTTACCTGCAAGAACAACTGCGCCGCTTCGATGAAAATGTTCATGCGGCGCTGGCCGGTTATAACGCCGGGCCTGGACGGGCGGCCAGTTGGTTGCAGCTTTCTGGCAGCGATCCCGATTCGTTTATGACCGCGATCACTATTGACAGCACGCGCCAGTACATCGAACGCATCTACAGCTTTTATACCATTTATCGCGCCCTGTACGGCGCGACATAACTCATAAACAACAAAAGCGCACCGTCGTCAGGTGCGCGCAAACGCGGATTCGGGACGGTTTATACCTCGGCCCCGTTCTGTCCCAACATGGAGCGAACTTTAGCAACCAGGTCGTGGTGTAGGATGGGCTTGGGCAAATAATCATTCGCGCCGGCTTCAATACCCCGCATGATGCTTTCGGCGTCCCCCCTGGCCGACAGGATCAAAATCGGCGTCCCGCCGGTATCGTGACGGTCGCGGATGACTTTGCACAGCTCAATGCCATCCATGCCGGGCATCATCACATCCAGGATAATCATATCAGGAGTATTTTGATCGAGTACCGTTAAAGCCGATTTTGCATCTTTGGCTTTCAGAACGCCGAAACCCCCTCGCTCAAGCATAATTCCGATCAGCGTTAATGCGCCGATCTCGTCGTCCACGACCAGAATATGCTTTTTCATTCAAACCTCCACAGGATGATTTCCCATGCAAAACGGTTATGCTGGCGTTTGCGCGCAACCATTAAGACTATCGCAAATTTTTATGGCTGCTTTATTTTACCATCATTTCTTAAACTGGTGCAATGAAGACTTTTCAGTTTTTCTCAAGGAATTGTATCACGCGGGCAAAAGTCGTACAAATTAGCGCCGTCCTTAATATGCTCCAAATGCAACCCCGCGCCGCGCTTTTTCGTATAGTATACTGGCACGCCTGTACATGAATTGAGGAGAAATACACCATGCAGCCCGAAACAGCCATTCGTGTGGAGCGCATTTCCAAAACCTATGGTGACTTTCGCGCCGTAAACGATCTGTCCTTCGAGGTTTACCGGGGCGAGATTTTTGCTATGTTGGGGCCGAACGGCTCCGGCAAAACAACCACCATGCGGATGATCCTGGACATTCTCAAGCCGGATACCGGCAGAATTGAGGTGTTGGGCGGGATATTAACAGACGCCACAAAAGACAAAATCGGCTACCTGCCGGAAGAACGCGGCCTGTACCGGAATGTGCGCGTGCTGGAAATGATGGAGTATCTGGGAACGTTAAAAGGGCTTTCTTCAAACGAGGCGCATAAACGCAGCCTGGCGCTCCTGGAACAACTCGACCTGGCCGACCATGCCAAAAAGAAGGTCAGCGAACTGAGCAAAGGTATGCAGCAGAAGATTCAGTTCGCCGTCACCGTCCTGCACGACCCGGAACTAATTATCATTGACGAGCCGTTTTCCGGCCTCGACCCGGTTAACACGCTGGCCTTAAAAGACCTGGTGATGGCGTTCCGCGCCAAAGGCGGAACCGTTGTCATGAGTACGCATCAGATGTGGCAGGTCGAGGAGATGGCCGACCGCCTGTTGATGATACACAAGGGCGAACAGCAGCTTTACGGCCCGGTTGAGGACATCCGCAAACGTTATGCCCTCCATGCCATCGTTGTCGAGGGCCAAGGCGACTGGGCGGCGCTGCCCGGCGTAGAACGTATCGAGACGGTAGAAAACGGGCGCAAGGGGACACTGCTTTACCTTGAATCCCAAACCACTACCGACGACATTCTGGCGGCCATCGCCACCACCCGCAACATGAGCATCGAGCGTTTTGAGCTGGCCGTACCCAGTTTGAACGACATTTTCATTCGCGTCGTGGAGGAACACGGACAATGAACAAGACCTGGATTGTCGCCCGGCGTGAGTATCTTTACAACCTCAAGCGGCCTGCCTTTCTGTTCGCTGTATTCGGCGTGCCGCTGTTTACATTCGTGATGTGGGTGGTCATCTTTGCGGTGACGGCATCCAACGAAGAAAGCCTGGACTCGTTCACACAGGTCGGGTATGTGGACAGCGCCGGCGTGCTGCAAAACGGCGTACTGCCCGAAACCGCCCCAGACATAACGCCGCCCGAACTGGTCGCCTTTGAAAGCGAAGAGTCCGCCCGCGCTGCCCTGGATAATCAGGAAATCGGAGTTTATTTCCTGATTCCGGCGGATTATATATCCAGCGGCCAGGTTTCCACCTACAGTTATTCCGGCATTCCCAGGGCGCTCCGCAGTTACATCCAGAGTTTGCTGCTGGTGAACATCAGCCGGCAGACCCCCGGCGATATACCGCTGGAGCGTATCGAAAACCCGGTTAATATGAGCATCCACGTCGCGGACAGCGGGCGCGATTTAACCGAGGCCAACATCCCGGCGCTGATCCTCATGCCGCTGGTTTTTGCCATGATTTTCATGATGGCATCCGGCGTCACCAGCGGCTTTTTGATGAGCGGCGTGGTTGAAGAAAAAACCAACCGCATCATGGAAATCCTGGTGACGAGCGTCACGCCCATGCAAATGCTGCTGGGAAAAGTGATCGGCCTGGGGCTGCTGGGGCTGACGCAAATCCTGGTCTGGGGCGCAGCGATTGTTGTCCTGCTGAACGTGGGTCAAACACTGCCGCTGCTGCAAGGCATCGCCGTTCCGGTTGATCTGATGATCGTGTTTGTCGTCTACTTCATACTCAGCTACTTCCTGCTGTCCGGTTTGATGGCCGGAATCGGCGCGGTGGTCGGCTCGGAACAGGAAAGCCGCCAGTGGTCGTCTGTCATCTCGCTGCTGTGGGTGCTGCCGTTCTTTTTCATAACCAGCTTCCTCAGCGATCCCAACGGGACGCTTCCGATCGTGCTGACGTTGATTCCCTTCACTGCCCCGACGACGGCGCTGCTCCGCCTGGGATTCACCACCGTCCCCCTCTGGCAGATCGCTTTAAGCTTGGCGATTTTACTGCTGACGACCATTTTCACCGTCTGGGCATCGGCGCGGGTATTCCACTGGGCGCTGCTGCGTTACGGCAAGCGTGTTGGCATCCGTGAACTGCTGCGTGTCATTCGCAAGTCGCCCGAAGCCGAAATTTCACTGGCGCAAAGCGCGCAGGAGGGGGCGCGATGAAACAACATCTGCTTCAGGTCTTTTTGTACGAACTGCGGCGCAATCTGCGGCGCAAGGGATTCCTGTTCACGACCTTCGGTATTCCGCTGCTGGCTTACGTGCTGTTTTTCGGCTATCAGATCATCACTAACCTGTCCTCGCAGGACAAACCGGCTGCCGACCCGGCGCAGGAAATCCTGGGCAGCGACCAGTTTAGAACCCTGCAAAAAGCGGGTTATGTTGACCTGTCCGGCCTGTTCCCCAGGCCCGACGAGCAGCTCGGCCAAATCCTGACGGCCTACTCGGACGAAACCGCCGCCGCTGCCATGAACACCGGCGAAATTGATGTATATTATGTCATCTCTGCCGATTACCTGGAAACCGGCGACGTGACTCTGGTTATGCCACGTTTCTCACTCGGCCAGACGACCGACGCGCCTATCCGCCGGCTGGTTCTGAACTATCTGGCGCGGGAGGTAGATCAAGACCTGTTTAACCGGCTGCTAAACCCCGCCAATATCCAGGAAATCAACCTCCAGCGCGACTCCACCGGCGAAACTGCATCCAACTTCGATACCGATTTTGTCGTCGTTTATGTGTTCGCTTTGGCACTGATGCTGAGCGTGTTCATCACCAACGGCTACCTGATGCAGACCATCATCGAGGAAAAAGAAACCCGGCTGATCGAAATCCTCATTTCCGGGATGCGCCCCACGCAGCTTCTGGCCGGTAAAATTGTGGCGCTCGGTTTGTTGGGGCTGCTGCAAATTGTCGTCTGGGTGGCCGCCCTGCTGCTGCTGGCGAACATCGCCACCGGCAACGCTATTCCGGTGCTGGCGTCTATCGCCAATATCTCGCTGCCGCTGGACAAAGTGCTGATCCTGCTGCTGTATTTCATCTTCGGCTACCTGTTTTTCGCCGGAGCCTACGGCATGGTCAGCGCCATCTCAACCTCGATGCAGGAAGGTCCGCAGTTTGCCGTCATCTTCACCCTTCCGGCGGTTATCCCGCTGTATTTCCTGGCGATCTTCATCGAATCGCCGGATGCCGCGCTGCCGACTATCCTCAGCCTGTTTCCGGTTATGTCCCCGTTGGCGATGGTGATGCGTATTTCTATCACTACCGTCCCGATCGCCCAGATTTTGCTCAGTCTGGTACTGCTCATCGCCCTGGACGTGTTGATGATCTGGATGGCGGGGCGGCTGTTCCGCGTGAATACACTGCTGGCCGGGCAAACGCCAAAACTGAAAGACATCCCCAGGCTGCTGCGCGGCTAAAAAAGGGCGCGCATTGGCGCACCCTCTTTCAATCCTGTGTTATACAACGAGGCAAACCGGCAGATAGTTTGCCTCGTTTGTCATTTCAGACCGAGGCCCAGGTAATCAGTCCCGGAATAAACATCGTCCGCAGATAGGGATGATAGGGTAAAACGCGCACCGAAAGGCCGCGTTCGCCGCTGGTATTATAGGAAATACGCCCCGTAAAGCGATACTGATGGTCGCCATCCTGGCCCGCCGGCTCCATGTCCACCACGCCGTCATTCTGGGTGCTGATCTCGCCGCGCGTGTTCAGGTCGCCGTAGTAAAGCTGCACGCGCACGTCCTCCGGCGTGAGTTTGCCCAGGTCAACCAGCGCGCTGATTTCAATTTCCGACCCGACCTTAACCAGCTTGGGCGGAATTTCCACGCTGTTAATGCGAACCTGGCTCCAGACGCTGTGCAATTTGTCCCGCCAGGCCGCGTAGTTCAGCCCGTTATTATCCTGGAGCATCTTCAGGCTGTTTTCGTAATTCGGCATATACATCTGTTCGGCGTATTCCTGCACCATGCGCTGCGTGTTGAAATATGGCGCCAGCTTTCGCATACTGTTTTTCACCTTGCCGATCCACTCGCGCGGCAGGCCATCCCGACCCCGATTGTAAAACGTCGGAATGATGTCCTGCTCCAGGATGTTATACAACGCCTGGCTTTCGATGTAGTTCTGCTGTTCCCATTCTTCATCGGTATATTCTTCACCGCTGCCGATTGCCCAGCCGACTTCCGGCGAGTACCCCTCGGCCCACCAGCCATCCAGGATGCTGCAATTTAAACCACCGTTGTAAATGACCTTCATGCCGCTGGTGCCGCTGGCCTCTTTGGGCCGCTGCGGCGTGTTCAGCCACACATCCACGCCCTGTATCAGATGGCGGGCGATGTTCATGTCGTAGTTTTCGAGGAACACAATCGCGTGGCGAAAATCATCCCCGCGCGACAAATTAACAATCTGGCGAATTAAATCCTTGCCACCGGTATCGTGCGGGTGCGCTTTGCCGGCGAAGATAATCTGCACCGGGTAATCCGGGTTATTCAAAATACGCTTCAAACGTTCCAGATCACGGAACAGCAGGGTTGCACGTTTGTAGGTCGCAAACCGGCGCGCAAAACCGATTGTCAGCGCGTCGGGGTTCAGAACTTCGTCGGCGGCTTCAATCGCGCTCTGCGACGCGCCGCGATGAACAAGCTGCTGGCGCAGCCGGCGGCGGGTGAATGCCACCAGACGTTCGCGCCGGCGCTCGTGCGTGCGCCACAGTTCGGCATCCGGGATGTCATCCACCCCCTGCCAGGATTCAGGCCGCGCTTCCGCCACCCGCCAGGCCGGGTCAAGATAGCGATCCAGCAGCGTCCCCATTTCCCGGCTGATCCAGGTCTGCACATGCACACCGTTGGTCACAGCGCCTACGGGCACTTCCTTCTGCGGCACGCCCGGATAAACCCACTGCCACAAATTGCGCGAAACTTCGCCATGCAGTTTTGCCACGCCGTTAGACTGCGCCGACACATTCAGCGCCAGCACCGGCATCGAAAACAGTTCATAACTGCCCATGTTTTCGCGCCCCAGGTCCAGAAACTCGTCGCGGGTCAATCCCAGCGATTTGCTGTAGTCGGTGAAGTGTTCATCCATCAAATCGAAGCCGAAACGTTCCAGACCCGCCGGAACCGGCGTGTGCGTGGTGAAAATGTGGCTGGCCGACATCACCTCCTTCGCCTGCTGGAAGGTCATCTTCTGCTCGACCATGAGCTGCCGGATGCGCTCCAGCGCCAGGAAGGCCGAGTGGCCCTCGTTCATATGGCAGATCGTCGGGCGCAGACCAAGCGCATCCAGCGCCCGAATACCCCCAATGCCCAACAGGATTTCCTGGCGAATGCGCGTCCGGCGGTCGCCGCCGTACAGCCGGTCGGTCAGGTTACGATCTTCCTGGCGCGGATTGTCATCAATGTTCGTATCCAGCAGGAACAGCGGCACGCGCCCCACCTGCACCTTCCAAATCTGCGCATACAGGTCGCGCCCCGGCAAAGGCACGGTGATTTTGATCGGCGTGCCATCAGCTTTCATCTGAAGTGTCACGGGCAGGTTGGCATAATCGTTCAGGGGATAAAGTTCCTGCTGGTAGCCATCGGCATTTAAATACTGCTGGAAGTACCCCTCCTGGTATAAAATGCCGACCCCCACCAGCGGCAGCCCCAGGTCGCTGGCGCTTTTCAGATGGTCGCCGCTTAACACCCCCAGGCCGCCGGAGTAATTCTGCAAACATTCGGTAATGCCGAACTCCATCGAAAAATAGGCGATGATCGGCTTCGGCAAATGTCCGTAATGCGTTTCATACCAGGTGTCTTCGAGGTGGTTCATGTACTGGTCAAACGACTCGCACACCGCGCGAAAATGCGCCATGAATGCGCGGTCATGATAAGCCGCCTCCAACCGTTCCTGACTCAACCGTCCCAGCATCCACACCGGGTTATGGTTCGTCTCTTCCCATAAGTCGCGGTCTAGGCGTCGAAACAGCGCGATGGTTTCGTGATCCCACGCCCAACGTAAGTTATAGGCCAATTCCTGCAGCCGATGAAGTGGCCCCGGCAAGTTGGGGACGACATTAATCCTGGCGACAGGTTTAATCATTCAGCGTTCTCCTGATTTGTTTTCAGCCCAAGTTTATGCTGCCCCTCAGGGTGCAATTTTGAAGCATAGCGCGATTCAGCATCACTTGGCAACCGCGACTCGGCAAAAACCTCATCAAAACTCGCCTGTTTTCGCCCTTACCAGTGTGCTAAAATTATCTTAAGCTGATACTTTTCGTTCAGAAGGAGACAGCGTGGATGTTGAAAAAGCAAATGCTGAAGAGTAAGCCCGTCTGTAAAGTGACGTTTACTCTACCGGAAGCGATCAAAGCGGAAACCGCCTATCTGGTTGGCGATTTTAATACCTGGGATGAACAAGCTACTCCAATGAAAAAACTGAAGAACGGTCACTTCACCGTTACTCTCGAACTGGAAGCCGGTCGAGAATACCAGTTTCGCTACCTGGTTAACAACACCGAATGGCATAATGATTGGCACGCCGATAAATACGTCCCCAATCCGTTCAGCGGCGATAATTCGGTTGTCACCACCTGAAAACAGTTACCAGCCAGGTTTCAAGCGCCCGCGCTTGCAAAAGCCGGGCGTTTTTAACTTTTCAGCAGATCGAGATTGAACTCCTCCAGCACGCTGTTCAAAATCGCCGTCCCGTTCGTGGCGCTGGTATTTGACCGGACGACCGCCATATCCAGCGGAAAACGATCATTCAAATCCTGGCCGGTCGCTTTCTGCGCCAGCGTCAGGGCGGCTGCCGCGCAGGCAACGGCATAACGCGGCTGCCGGCCTTCCAGCCGGTCATCGGTAAAAGTATAACTATTGTACATGCGCTGTGTTAAACGCTGCGCGAAAAATAGCTGCCCCAACTGCTGCCGGTGTTCCGGGCTGATCTGCGGGATATTTTCGGTGATAAAATCGTCGGCAGAAACAGCGCCCAGGATAACCGGCGCATACTGGTTGCGGAGCCACCAGGGGTCTACATGGTAGAGCCTGACCAGTTCCTCGTAGACGCGATCCACCTCGCTGGCCGCATTATCCAGGGCGCGGCGCAAAGCGCCTTTCCAGGTCGTATCCTGGTGCTGGTTGGCATAGCCGGTCAACCACTGCGTCAGCCCTTCGTAATTCCCCCAACTGCTCAGTTCTTTGATACGCACCGTTCGTTTGGGGGGATTCTGGGCAAAATACTGGTCAAGCGTGATGATCCGGTATCCAGCCCTGGCCGCCTCGTATTTGACCAGCCAGTACAGAAACTCTTCTTCTCCGGCATAATGATGGCCGAACGTTTCGCCCGCCGTCGCCAGCAGCAGCAGTGGGCCGACGTGCTTGCGAGCCGGGGACAATACCTGATCGCACCATCTCCCTGCCCCGCCTAACGTGTGGATGTTGAACGAAATTTCAGCCGACAGGCGGTCGTGGCGCACAAAAACGGCGATGGACTCGGTATCGGAAAGCTCCACCCGGTACGGCCCGGCACCGCTGCCCGGAGGTAAGTCTAGGATTTGTTTTTCGGCCAGAACGGTATATTGAATCCCGGCCTCGACCAGCAGCCGCAGCGTTTCGATGTCAACCGCCATTTCCGGCAGCCAGAAACCCAGCGGCTTGCGGCCATACCGTTCTTCAAAAGCCGAAATGCCCCAGTAAATCTGGGTGCGTTTATCGCGCTTGCGCGCAAGCGGGAGGATGATATGGTTGTAGGCCGTTGCCAGCGCGTTGCCGGCAGGGGCATGATCTGCCGCCGTCTGTTGGTCGGCTTTGAGAAGCGCCTGATAAACATCCGGCGCATTGGCCTGAAGCCATTTAACCAGCCCTTCGGCAAAACTGAAGCTGATGTGGTCGAAGTTACCTCGCTCCGCATTAGGACGATACGACTGCGCCGTGATGCGTTCGTTCCAGTTTGGATAAGGGTCGGCTTCCGGTTCAACACCGATAACGTTATTGAGCGGATTCCCTCGCGGTGGTTGGCTGAAATGACCATGTACGCATAGATAGCTGCGTTCAAACTTTGACACCCGCGCCTCCTCTGTTGATCCGGTACTTACTCCTCATCTTAATCGAGAGAAGTCGTCCGCCGAAGTGATGTTACTCCACAATCTGCCGGAGTTATTTCTTGACTTTATAGCCAATCTCCGTATGGCTGGGAACGCTCTTGGTCGGATACTGGCCGAAGTCCTCTAGGCGCAGATCGGTACCCAGGATCACGCTGTGACCGATTGTATAACCCGCCGGGATATGGGTATTTTTACCCACACAGGTGATTCCCAGTTCGCCCATATCCGTAATTTTGCCCACCCGCGCATTGTGACCGACCACCACGATCTTATCCAGGATACAGCGTTCCACCACCGCCCCGGCTTCGATATAAGTGTCGGTCAGCACAATTGATTCGCGCACGATGGCGTTCGGCCCCACATAAACCCCCGGCGAGAGGACGGAATTTTCAACCACCGCCCCTTCCGAAATCACCGAGCCATCGGTAATCAGGCTGTTGCGTACTATCGCGCCGGTGTGGATATGAACCGGCGAGCGTTCCTCGCTGCGCGTATGGATCACCCAGGTGCGATCATTTAAGTTCAACGACGGCGGCGACGCGATCAAATCCATATGCGCTTCCCAATAAGCATCAACTGTACCGACATCCAC
>QUBZ01000144.1 GCA_014338005.1 Chloroflexota bacterium
GCTGCGGCATAAACTCGTCGAAAATTTCCGCCGCCACCGGCACAAGGCCGGGGTGCGCCACCCAGGTGCCGTCGTGGCCGTCCTGGACTTCGCGCAGTTTGTCGGCGCGCACCTTCGCTAAAGCCTGCTCGTTAACTTCCGGGCTGCTCTTGATCGGGATTTGCGCGGCCATGCCGCCCATCGCAAATGCGCCGCGCCGGTGGCAATTTTTGATGACCAGCAGCGAATAGGAGCGCATCATAGGTACGGTCATTGTCACCAGCGCCCGGTCGGGCAGCACAAAGTCCGGCCTGCTGCGGAACTTTTTGATGAAGCTGAAGATGTAATCCCAACGCCCACAGTTTAACCCGGCAGAATGGTCGCGCAGTTCGTACAGGATTTCCTCGGTTTCAAAAGCCGCCAGGATGGTTTCGATCAATACAGTGGCTTTGATCGTGCCGCGCGGGATTTTCAGTTCGTCCTGCGCCATGTTAAAAACGTCGTTCCACAGCCGCGCTTCCAGGTGGCTTTCCAACTTCGGCAGGTAGAAGTACGGCCCTGTGCCGCGCCGCAGCAGCTCGTGGGCGTTGTGGAAAAAATACAGCCCAAAGTCGAACAGCCCGCCGGGGACAGGCTGCCCGTCCACCAGCATATGTTTTTCGTCCAGATGCCAGCCGCGCGGGCGCACCATCAATACGGCGGGCTGCGGATTGAGCCGGTACAGCTTACCCTCCGGGCTGGTGTACTCGATGGTGCGGCGGATGGCGTCCCGCAGGTTGATGTGGCCTTCGATCAGGTTGCTCCAGGTGGGCGAGTTCGCATCCTCAAAATCCGCCATAAAAACCTTCGCGCCGGAGTTCAGTGCGTTGATGACCATCTTCCGGTCGGTTGGGCCGGTGATCTCCACCCGGCGATCCTGTAAATCAGGCGGACAGGGGGCCACGTGCCAGCGGCTTTCGCGGATATGCGCCGTTTCCGGCAGGAAATCCGGCAGTTTACCGGCGTCAATTTCCGCCTGGCGCTGGACACGCCGCAGCAGCAGATCGTCGCGCCGGGCGGTAAACGTGCGCGCCAGCATGGCGACGAACGCCAGCGCCTCCGGCGTCAAAATTTCGGCGTATTCCGGCGTGATGGGGGCGTTTATCTGCACGCCGGCCGACTGGACGGCTGAAGAGGTCATACAGGGCTTCACCTTTCTACCATAAACGATGCGTTTAAACTGGGGACGCTGGATTTCGATGATTGATATAATCAAATCTGCATTTGATTAGCCGGTATGTATAAGTCTACAGAAATTTGGTTTAAATGAAATGCACATTGTTGTGAAATTTTACACAGTCTTTCCTACACGATGTACGAAATATCCCGGCAGCCACACAGGTATGATATAGGCGAATCGTCCGGCATTTTGTACAATCGGTAAACACAGGCAGGAAATATTATGTGCGATGTTGTGATTATCGGCGGCGGGCTGAGCGGCCTGGCCGCTGCCCATGAGCTGGAACGGCTGAACATCACTTATACACTGATCGAGGTCAAAGCGCGGCTGGGGGGCAGCATCATCAGCCGCCGCCAGAATGGCTTTGTGCTGGACGGTGGGGCCTGTGTTTTCCCGGCTGGCAACTGGTCATTTCTGGACGATTTGGGCTTGCGAGAAGCGAAGTTTACCTTCCAGGATGGGCGGCTGGCCGCTTTTCAGGACGGGACGCAAAGCCTGGTGGATGCCCTGGCGCGCCCGCTGCGGGGCGAAATCCTGCTGCGGATGGCCGTCAGCAGCCTGGGGGTGGACGGCGCATTTTTTGGCGTGTGCCTGGAAAACGGCCTGCTGCTGAACACCCGCGCCCTGATCGTGGCCGTGCCGGCCCGTTACGCCGAGCATATGTTCCGCGCGCTCCAGCCGGAAGTCAGCCTGCGCCTGCTGGATTACGACTACGACACCATCACCCGCGTATCCCTGGGCTGCCGGCGGGAGCAGATCGGCGCGCCGGGGCGGCGCTTGTGGGATATGGGGCTTCCCTTTTATTACGAAATCGAACACTCCTGCCGCGCCCCGGCAGGCTGCGTGCTGGTTCACGCTGGCGTGCGTTTTGCGCTGCCGCAGACTACCCCGCAGGCAGTGATCGCTGCGCTGCAAACGCAGCTTGACTGGCCGGACAATCCGCTGGTAAGCTGGGTCACATACTGGCCGGAGGCCGACCCCCTCCCGCCCCACACACCCGGCTTCCGCGACCGGATGGCCGCGCTCAGGCGCTTGCTGCCGGAGCGAGTCGCGCTGGTGGGCAGCGATTACGATGGGTTGGGTTTAAACGAACGGGTGGCCGCCGGACGGTCGGCGGCGCGGCAGATCGCGGCAGGGTTGGCAGCACGATGAACATTTCTCCGATTTTTGTAGTTTCAGGTGGGGAAGGCGTCAGCGGCCAGCAGTTGGTGCGGACGGTGCTGGCCCAGTTCCAGGATGCCGATACACCGATTATCATCATTCCGCACGTCAGGCAGACCGAACAGCTTAAAGACGTGATCGCACAGGCGCAAAATACAAACGGCATCATCGTCCATACACTGGTGGACGCGCACTTACGCAGCGCCATGAACGATCTGGCGCGGGAAAACAACCTGGTCGCCATTGATTTGATCGGCCCGCTGATGTTCCAGCTAACCGGCCTGCTGGGGCAAAAACCGCTGGAACGTCCCGGCCTGTACCGCCGCCTGCGCGAGGATTACTTTAAACGCATCGAAGCCATCGAATTCGCCGTTGACCACGACGACGGCCTGAAACCGGATGACCTGTCCCTGGCCGATATTGTCCTGATCGGCGTATCGCGGGTGGGCAAAACACCGCTCAGCATGTATCTTTCGACGCGCGGCTGGAAGGTCGCCAACGTGCCGCTGATTCCGCAGTTCGCGCCGCCGGCCCAGTTGTTTAAAATCGAACGGCGGCGCGTTATCGGGCTGACCATCAAACTCGGCCAGCTGACGGCCTACCGCAGACGCCGCCAGCAGCGTATGGGCGTGGTGGGCAGCGCGGCCTACAGCGATGTCAGCGAAATTGAAGCCGAACTGGCCTTCGCGCAGCGCATTTTCCGGCAAGGGCAGTTCACCGTTATAGACATCACCGACAAACCGATTGAAGAAAGTGCCGACGAAATCGTGGCGCAGGTCAGCCGGCGTTTATAACAGGTGGCCGTCAGTCCAGCCCGCGCAGAATTTCGTCTATGCGCGCCAGGTCGCCTTCCGACAGTTTGACGCCGACCGCGCCCAGATAGCCCTGCACCTGCCCGGTGGTTTTCGCGCCGACCAGCGCGCAGGTGACTGCTGGCAGCCGCAGCACCCAGGCAATCGCCAACTGCACCAGCGACAGCCCGTAATCCGCCGCGATGGCGCGCAGGTTCTCGGCGGCTTTTAAATAGCGGGCAAAGGTTTCGCCCTGAAAACGCGGGAACTCGGCGCGCTCGTCATCCGGGGCGAAGCGGCTGTCCGGGGTATATTTGCCGGTCAGCAGCCCTTTCGCCAAGACGCTGTGCGCCAGAATGCCGATGCCATGCTGCTCGCAGAACGGAATATCTTCAGCCTCGATCTGGCGGTCGAACAGGTTATAAACGATCTGGTTAGTCTGGAACGGGGCGACACGGAGCGACCGGCGCATCTGGGCGGCGTCAAAATTTGACACACCGATATAGCGCGTTTTGCCGTCCTGCTGGAGCTTCGCCAGCGCCGCCAGCGCGTCATCCATCGGGTAGGCGTCGTCCCACCAGTGAATCTGGTACAGATCAACATAATCCACGCCCAGCTCCCGCAGGCTGTTCTCCATCGCCTGAACGATGCCATCCGGTGAAAAATCGCCGCTGACTTTGGTTGCCAGGAAACAGCGGTCGCGGTAGCCGTCCCGCAGCGCCTCGCCAGTGAACGATTCGCTGGTGTGGTAGCCTTGGGCGGTATCCACCAGGGTGATGCCGCTGTCAATGGCCGCGCGGATGACGGCAATGGCCTCGTTTTTTTCAACCCGCCCCATGCCGCCGCCCAGCGGCCACGCACCTAAACCCAGCGCCGGAACGGGCGGGCCTCCTTTAAAAAGCGGTCGTTGTTCCATTACATTCCTCCAATAAACGTTAACGGCTCGCTTATGACCCGGACACGCTGCTGCATGTCCCTGCTCCCCTAAGACGGCATTTGTCCCTATTCAGGTCGCCGAAGAACAACAGCCGCCTGTATTAGCCCTTCTCCCTTGAATTCGGGGGAGAAGGGTTGGGATGAGGGGGTCTAACCATGCAGTCAGCTAATCGCCAAATTCCCGAAAACCGAGCAGCCCACCTAACGGCGCTCGCCCGGCCCGCCGTCCGGCGGCAGCCAGCCAAAGGGCGTATCTTCATCCAGCAGTTTAAACGGGTCGAGCGGACGCGCCGCATCGGGCGTTTCGCGCGGTAAAACCGGGGCCACACCGCGCGCTTCGCGGGCGGTATTGCGGCGGCGCAGATCAGCGGCGTAATAAATCGTCCGGGTGCGGTTGGTCTCCAGGGCGATGCGCGCCACGCCGCGCGCCAGCATATCTATCGGTATTGGGGCGACCCGCCCGAAACCAAACCACGACACCACCGGTATGCTGCCGAGCAGCGTCATCAGCCAGAAAAACGGATGCCGGCGCTCGCCGCGCACGTAAGCCATCGGTGCGCGGATGATCGTCGCGCTCAGGCCAACACGCCCCATATAAGCCTCGGCTTCGCGTTTGGCGCGGATGTAACTGCGGTTCACCCAGGGGGCGCTGGCGGCGCTGAGTAAAATCATCTGCGGCACGCCGTCGCTGACGCACATATTGGCAACATTGCGGGCGGAGACGAAATTCAGGTAATGATGGTTCAAACCCTGCGCCGGGTCGGCGGCCATACTGCCGACGGTATGGATCACGGCGGCATGGCCCCGCCCTCGCCCGCGCAGGCTGGCCGGATTCCATACATCCGCCGTCCACCAGCGGGTGCGCTGCGCCAGCGGCCCCAGGCGATCTTCCACGCCGGGGCGCACCAGCAGCGTCACTTCCGCGCCCTCTGCCAGCAGCGCGGCGGCGATATTATCGCCCAGGAACGTGCCGCCCCCGGTGATGAGAAAACGTCGGTTATTCGTCGGCATTCAATTGTCCTTGTCGGGGATGCAGGAACCGCCGGTTCAGCGCGTCAGCGTCACTTCCTCCACGATGCCGACGATCACCGCTCGAACCGGCCCCGTCCCGCGCTTGCGGATAACCTGGCGGGCGCTGCTGCCCTCGTCCAGAACCAGCACCACATCGCCTACCCCGGCCTGCACATCATCCACGCAGATGTCGTAGGCGCTCGTCTCGCTGCCGTCCAGGTTCAGGCGCGCCACTAGCATCAGCTTGCGCCCCTCGTAGAGCGCGTGTTTGATGGTGCTTACGACCGTACCTTTCACCCGACCAATATACATAGGTGTATCTCCCGCTACCCCGCTCCGAATCCTCAGCCTCCAGCCGGCTTTGACTCTGTCTTGAGGAAAAGTTTCCAAGCCACACTGCCGGCGTCGTACAGAGGGCGGTCGTCCACATCGTCCACGATGCCGACCACCGCCGCATCCACCGGCACGAACTCCACCGGCAGGGCGAAAGCCGCCTCTTTAGAGGCCACCACGAATACCAGTTCATCCATACCGGCCTGGTTGGTGGCGTCCACCGCTACGTAAGCTTCGCCGTCCGGCTGGCGGTGAATGTCCAGCGGCTGCACGATCAGGAACTTGACACCTTCCAGACCGCGATATTTTTTTGTGCTGACCAGATTGCCGATCACACGCGCAAATTTCATCTTTGGCCTCTCGGAAACTGACGGCGCGGTTCGTCCAGCCGGGTGGTCGCTTTGCCCTGCCAGCGGTGGTAGGCGATCATTGCTTCCGGCGTGCCGATCCGCTGGAGCATATCCGCTGCGATGCCTGCCACATTCGTATCGCGGCTTTGCAGGCACTCGATCAGTTTCGGCACAGCCATTTCGCCCATGCTTTCCAGCGCATGAGCAATCGCCTGCCGCACCACATCATTTTTATCGGTCATAGCTTCAATCAGCGCCGGCACTGCCGCCGGCTCGCGCATCCCGGACAGCGCCTCTGCCGCGCTGCGCCGCACTTTCCAGTCATCGTCTTTAAGCGCGACGGCCAGCCCCGGTACGGCGGCCTCGCCGATTTTACTGAGCGCGCCGGACGCTGCCCAGCGGATGTTGCCGTCGGCGTCCTTGTTCATCGCCCGCAGCAGTTCCGGCACGGCGGTCGGGTCGCCGATTTCGCCCAGGGCTTTGGCCGCCGCCGCACGCAGGCGAGCATCGTCGTCGTGCAGGGCGTCCAGCAGCCCCGGCACAGCGGCTTTTTCCTGGTGATTGGTCTGTTTGGTCAGCAGAAAGGCAGCATCCACCCGCACATCGCGTAAAGGATGCTGCACCGCGCCCACCAGCGCCGCATAGGCCGAGGGGTGGTTCATCTGCGCCAGGCTTTTGAGAGCCTGACGCCGTTCATCGGCGTTGGGGCTGTCCAGCGCCGCCACCGCCCCGCGCACCGCCGGCGGCGCATCCCGCGCGATGGATACGGTGTACGGCTGGTGTTCGCCCTGGATTTCCCACAGCCGCCGCACCAGTTTATCCCAGGGCGGGCGAGCGCGGTCGGTAAAATCCAGGTATTGCAGCATTTCAAGCTGAGGATGAAGTTTGTCGGTCGGGCGCAGCAGCACCGGCACAACCTTTATGCCCGCCCCTTGCGCGAATGCCCATTCGTAGGTGACATATTCGGAAGATTTCGCTTCCGGCGAGATCACCAGCACCAGCGCAAAAGCCTCTTTGATCGCCTGGTTGATCGCCTCGCGCCAGTTTTCCCCGGCGCGTAGATGTTCCGTGTCCAGCCAGACGGTGAACCCGGCCAACTGCAGCTGCCGCATGAGCATATCGGCAAAAACTTCATCTTCGTGTTTATAGGAAACAAAAACATGCTGGCTCATCTTGCACTCCTGACAGACAATAGCGTGGCCGGGGTGGAACTAAACGTTGGCGTCATCGCCCATTTTTTCTCGCCAGTGGGCAACGGCGGCCAGCGCCTCCGGTGTGGCGATGTGTTCAAGCGCCTCGGCGGCGGCTTTTCGCGCTTCGGGATTTTTATCGTTTAGCCGCGCGATCAACCCCGGCACTGCCGGCGCGCCGATTTCGACCAACGCATTGATCGCCTTGCGGCGCGGGATCGCATAGCGGCTGCTCAGGTCGTGCAGCAGCCGGTTGATTTCGCTCTCGTCGCTCATCGTTTTTTGACCTCGCTTGCAAGCACTACGGCAATTGTAACACGATTGCCCCCATTCCGAACACGAAACAGCCGCGCTTGACACCCCCAACCATCCGTGCTACCATGCACCACAACAATCTATTCTCATCATGAGCGACGGAGGGAACGGCCCTGTGAAGTCGCGGCAACCCCCGAAGCGTCGGGACGGTGCCAAGTCCGGCAGGTAAACACCTGGAAGATGAGCGCAGACGACGATTGACGACCCACGCGCTCCTTCCACAAAGGGGCGTTTTTGTTTGGCGTGACAAGGCACGAGGCGTGAGTAAATAGAGGAGATGACGATTATGGCAAATATGACACTCGAACAGGAAATTTTGGAAATAGTGCAGCGGATGACACCGGAGCAACAGCGGCGAGCCTTAGAGTATGCGCGGAGTCTGTCCCGACCGCGTGGTATTTCGGGCAAAGAGTTCATTGCACGAACGCGCGACATTTCCATTTCGCCAGATGATCTTGAAATCATGAAGCAGACGATTGAAGAAGACTGCGAGAGGATCGACTCGGATGAGTGGGAATTTCCTTCTTGACACGAATGCGGCCATTGCTTATATCGCTCAGGATACGGCGTTAATGGCGATTATTGAAGCCGCTGACGAGGTTTTTGTCCCGGCAGTTGTATTGGGTGAACTCTTCTATGGGGCAGAAAAGTCGGGGCGCGTAGAGGCAAATCGTAGAGATGTGGAAACGCTGGCGGTTAGCGGAGCAGTTCTGAATTGTGATGTTGGTACAGCACGCGAATATGGGCGTATCCGAAACCTACTGCGTACAAAAGGTCGTCTGATTCCGCACAATGACACGTGGATTGCAGCCATCGCCATGCAGCACGGTTTAACGGTGCTGACCTGCGACAAACATTTTGACGATGTGGATGGACTGGCGAAGCAGGGATGGTGACGCGCCGCCTGTTGAGTGGAGAATCCCGTTGAAACACGCTAACGATAAACCGAGACATCCTGATGCAAATCCCGAACTGTGAACGCGCTATCGTTGACATTGTGAAATTGCGGGACTACTGCCTCAACCTCGATCATATCAGGGGGCGCCATAAAGCCAGAGTATTTCTCAATGTGCTTGGGCCATTGTTCGCAGTCTGTGGATTATCCGCACTGACGAAGGCTTTCCACGATTGACAAGCTGTTATGTACTTTGAGAGGTGAGGTAATGCTGCAATTACTGGATGTCGTCGCCCTGACCGAAGATTTACCGGAGCGCGACCTGCTGCGTGGGCAGGTGGGAACGGTGGTCGAAATCCTTGCGCCGGATGCATACGAAGTCGAATTCAGCGATAACAACGGGCACACCTATGCCATGCTGGCGCTGCGCGGCGACCAGTTGATGGCGCTGCACTACGAGCCGGCGCAAAAAGCGGGGTAAACACCGCCAGACACTCAAGTGTCCGGCTGCCCAAAAACCAAGCCTGCTGAAGCAGGCGGTACGACACAATGTGCAGGTTTAGCTGTCCACTGCAACAGACATAGTTCGATGATAGCCGACGGTTTGAACCCTCGGCGGCGGAAGCGGTAAATGCTCAAAAGGAAACAGGAAACCATGAGCGAAAAACCTGTGATTTTTATCAGCCATGCAACTACAGACAACCCGATAGTTGATATCTTAAAGACTCAAATTGAGCAAGTATTCGCTCATGGTATTGCCGTATTTGCATCTAGTGTGCTAGGTGTCATAAGACCTGGTAGATCTTGGCTTGATGAGATCAAAAACAATCTTGAGGTGGCTAGAGCAGTGATTGTTGTTGTTACACCTGTTTCACTTAACCGCCCTTGGATATGGTTTGAAGTTGGTGCTTCGTGGTCAAAAATGGAATCGGACAGTAGAAGAATATTTCCCTGTAGTGACCCCCAGAGATTGGACAGGATGCTAAATGCAGTATCATAGTCCAAGAGAGGAAAGGTCACATGAGCAAGCGACGGAAGTTCAGTCCAGAA
>QUBZ01000145.1 GCA_014338005.1 Chloroflexota bacterium
GCTACATTGCCTTGTGTGAATTCCGTCGTAATCTGAAGCGCGTCTCGCCCGCTTTCATTGCTGATTTGGTTGCCTTTCACTCTTTTTACCCATGAGCCACAAATTTATTGAGAAATCGTTCATTTAACCGGTGATGTGGAAGTATAACATAACCGACATCGAAACACCCCCGCCAGGTAGGGCAGGGGTGTTGGATGGTTTCGGCGGCAGAAAGTTTAACCTTCGGGCGTGGCTTCCGGCGTGGTTTCGGCTGCCGGTTCTGCCGTCGCGTCTGGGGCGGCTTCTGGCGTGGTTTCGGCGGTCGCCTCCGGCGCGGCCTCAGGAACACTCGCTGCTTCGGCGGCGCGCGCGTAGGCTTGCAAGAGCGTGTCGCGCACAAGCGGCAGATCGCCAAAACTCAGGCCGATCAGTTCGGCTTCGGTAAACCGGGTGAAGTTTTCGTCGCTGAAGGCATACCAGAGGAACGACTGGACTTCCGCCCGGTTGAGGGCAGGCTGGCTGATGATAAACCGCGCGGGCAGAGCGAGCGGATAAGAGCCGTCAGCAATCGTCTCAAGCGATGGGGTGATGCAGCCGCTCCCGGCATCCACCGCCGTCAGTTGGATATTCGACTGGTTATTTGCCAGAACGCGCTGGTATTCCGCCCAGCTCATATATGTCAGCCCTCCCGCGACATTGGCGGTCGCTGCCGCGCGATAGAGGGGGTCGGCGTTGGTCTGCGTGTCTGCCCGAACCGGGAGGCCGACCCCGGCTGCCGAGAGCAGCAGCACGTCCGTATAAATGCTGCCGGCGGCGGGGGCGAACAGCGTCATGGGTGTTTCGGGAAATTCGGCGCTGACCTCATTCCAGGTCGTAACGGCGCTGCCGGATTCGGCGCTCCAGATGGTTTTTAGCTGCTCGGTGGTCAGGCAGACCAGATACTCGCTGTCGGCATTTGCCAGCAGGATGACCGCGCGGCGTCCCAGTTCAATTGTTAGCGGGGTGATGTTATTGGCTTCGCAGTTCTGTATTTGCTCCGGCGAAAGCTGACCGGCGGCAATCACCAGATCAAGCTCGCCGTTGCACAGGCGGCGAAAACCTGCCGGGTCGCCCTCCGGCGAAAAGTCGGTGGTGATGCCGGGATAACTGGCGTTAAAGCCGGAAATCAGACCGTCCAGGTAACTGCGCCCGGTGGCCGTCCCGCCGATGGCGATAGTGCCGGACAGCCCTGCCGGAATCTGGTAATCACCTGCGCCCCGGCTGAACTGCCGCTCCAGCGTACCTTCTAGGACGGCGCGGTCGGTCTCATAGGCAGCGGCGGTCGGGGGGGTAAAACCCTGTTCCGTTACAACGGTGGCAGCCTGGTCGCTAACCATAAAATCCAGAAGACCGCGCAGCCCGGATTTGTCCAGCGCCGCGCGATTCACATAAACGAACAGCGGATTGGCCGCTTCGTAAAGGCGGTTTTCGACTGCTTCGGCGGAAGGCCGGGCGCAGCCGGCCACTTGATTGAGGTTGAGTTCCAGAATTTTAACGGTTTCGCCGGCGTTTTCGGCAGCCGCCAGGCTGACCGCACCGACAGCGCCGTTCGACCGGCTGACCGCCGCGATAGTGTCCGCGTCGCTGCTCTGGAAGGCTGCATCGGCGCGGATGCCATCGCCGCCGATGATATTATCCAGCATGGCAAAGGAAGGGCTGCCTTCTGAGGGAGCGTATACCTCCAGCGAAATGTCCGGGTTATTCGGGTCAAGTTGATTCCAGTTGGTAGTGGTTTCCTGGGCGCTGGGGGCAAAAATGGCGCTCAGGTCGCCGGCAGAAAGGCACTGGGCATACTCGGCATCTGGGTTGGCGATGATCGCCAGGATGTGATGGGCGACCAGCAGTTCAACGTAATTCACGCCGGCCTCAGAACAGGCTGCATCTTCTTCGGCGGAAATGGGACGGTTGGCGGTGGTCAGGTCTGCCTGGGATTGACAGAACCGCTCGAAACCGCCGTTCGTGCCGGTGATGGTCAAGTCCAGGCGGACATCCGCCGCGCCGGCAGCGGCCAGCGCCTCGAAAAGTGGGGCGACCGTACCGGAGCCGACGACCGTAACGGCCTCGCCTTCCTGTGCCGATAACATACCGGGGAGCAGGACAAACGTCAGTAAGAGAAACAGCCCAATCCGGCGCTGTAGAGAGCTCATAAAACACTCCTTAAAAGAGGGGGTATCGCAGCCATAATTTATCTGCCGGGACGATTGTACTCTTGTGCGCTTAATTGTCCAGTCAGACTTTTGAGGTATCATCGTGGTAGGATACGGTTTGATAGTGAGTTGAAATATGGCGGGCGATCAGCAAGAGACGGTTTACGAGGCTGCCGGTGGGGATGCAGCGTTTCAAAAACTGATTGATTTATTCTATGAAAAGGTGGAAACCGACCCGGTGCTGCGTCCGCTGTTTCCTGATGATCTGGAACCCGGCAAAAGATGGCAGTTTTTGTTTTTGACGCAGTTTTTTGGCGGGCCGGCGCGTTATGCCGAGGAACGCGGGCATCCCCGGCTGCGGCAGCGCCACCTGCCTTTTGCGATCAATCAGGAAGCCCGCGACCGCTGGCTGGGGCATATGCTGTGGGCGATAGATGAATGTAACATACCCGAACCGGCGCGGGCGGTGATGCGCGATTATTTTGAACGTGCGTCGGCTTTTATGATAAATGCTGAGTTGGAAACGAATCATCTGCTCAGGTGGCAGCCGCCGAAACAGGGTGAAACATGAACCGTCGTTCGCGCACTCGTTCCACAGCCTCCGATCATCCGGCTCGGCCACCGCGCGAACCCGCGCCGGTGCGTATGGCGCGGAGCATTCTAAGTCTGCCGCGTTCGGCGCGCGTGGTCATGGCTGCGGTTTTTGCCCTGGCGGTCACGTTCGCGCTCAGCCCGGTGGTAGATGCGGTGTATCTGCGTTATTTTTATAACGATGCCACCACTTTAGTGCCATCGTTGGTTTCGACAGGCGCGGGCCTGGTGATGTATGTACTGGGGTGGTTTTTGATTGTCGGCACAGTTGACGAGGATATACCCGCGCGCGTGGCGATTTTGTGGTACGGCGGCTTGGGCCTTCTGGCCGTCAGCGTGGTTCTTATCATGCTTGTGATCGGATGGATAACCGGAAATGCGCCAGATTAACGTAATGATTTTTTTGCTAGTTGTGGCCGCTCTGTTAGCAGGGTGCGGCGAACAGTCGGCGGAAACGCTGCCGACGCTTATGCCGACGGGGCTTCCTGTCGAACAGCCGACCGAGACGCCGCTGCCGGCAGCCACACAGCCGCCGACCGCGCCGCCGGTTCAGCGGCCAACGCTGCCGCCCACATGGACGCCTTCACCGGCGCCGATTGAAGCGGCCACACAGCCGCCGACCGAAACACCGCTGCCGGTGAATAATCCAAACGTCGGTTTGCCCGCCGGACAGGCGACGCTGCCGGCCTGTGCGACTTTCCGTGAAGACCGGTCGCGTTATAACACGTCGTTCCGGCTTGGCTCGGAGGCGCTGGTCGCCTGGGCTGCGGCGGAGACGGCGGCGAGCTATCGCGTGAACCTGATTGACGAATTTGGCGATGAGCTGTTTGTGGGTTATACGGTGGAAACCACATTTCTGTTCCCGGCGGAATTGTTCGAGCGAGGCAAACGGTACGGGTGGAACGTGTACCCGATGGACGCTATGGGCCAGCAGATGTGCATCAGTGTCGGCGGGGAACTGTTCCCGCAGTAGGGCGGAGTAAAACGACTAAAGCGCGTTAAGGGGTGGAGGGATTAAGCATATACTGCTCAAAAGCCTCTGCTGTCCAGGGCAGGGCCGGTTTAAAAAATTCGTGATAAATGGCCTGCGCGTAAACGCGGATTTCGTACTGGGCATCGGACGCCATGCGGAGCTTGAGGAAGTGCATCAGGTTGTGGGCGTCCACTTTCACAACCCAGGTATAATAAACGCTGAAGCCGGGCAGGAATAAACGCGCCATTTCTTTCGAGACGCCGGCATCAAGCGCCTGCCGGTAGAGTGTATAACCCTGTTCGTAGTGCTGGAGCAGTTTTTGGGTCAGCTCATCGCCGGTTTCCTGGCCGATTTCCCCTTCACTGGCCTGTTTGTTGCTGGCGGCCTGCCGGCGCCATACGTCAGGCACGTAAAAATCGTTTTCCTCAAAGGCGGTATAACGTCCTGACTGGGCATTCATGCTCCAGGTGCGATGCCGAACCCACTGCCACCAGGTCACGAGTGGGGCGCGCACACGGAACTTAAACTCGACCATCTCGAACGGTGAGGTGTGGCGGTGGCGCATCAGATAAAAGAGCAGCTTTTTGTCTTTTTCTTCCCCTTTCGTCTCGCCCAGAAAACTGACCCGCGCCGCATTGACGATGGCGAGGTCGCCGGAGAGGTTTGAATCGGGGTGGGGCAGCAGGTCTAGCAGTTCAATCCAGCCCTTATCCAGCAGGTTAACCCGTTTGCCGATGAGCGCGTCGGTCATCATAAAACCGTTTCCTATTCGTCTAACCAGCCGGCGGCGGACAGGCTTTCGTACATCTGGTTGATGTCCTGGTCTTCCTGGGGAAACGCCAGGTGGTAGGGCAGTTCCGATGGCTGATCCTGTTGGTATAACAGCCCTTCGCTGTTGAGGACGACCACCAGCATGGCTACCAGACGGTTCATAACGGCAGCTGGTTTTTTAAACCATCCGGCCAGGTCAGCGGCGATCTCCCGAAGCGAGGTTTTGCCGTCGGCGCGCAGCCAGATTTCGCTGCTCAGGGCGTCGAGGACGACAATTTGATCCTGGTAGCGGTTATGGACGGCCACCCCTTCCGGCAGGATGCGGTAAAGGCCGTCGCGCTGTGGATACTGGTCGAGCGAAGCTGTCATGGCTGCATCCCTAATCAGGCGAAATACTGAAGCGCCAGGCGGACGCGCTCTTCCACGTTCGATGGCGCGTCTTTTGGCAATGATTGTATGGCGGTCTGCGCTTCAACGATAGAGTAACCCAGCGCCACCAGAGCGTCCAGTACGTCGCTGTTGACATCATCAAAAGCGGTAATGGGCGCGGTGTCCAGGCCGAATTTGAGTTTGTCTTTCAGTTCAATCAGAATTTTCTGGGCGCTTTTTTTGCCGATGCCCGGCACGCGGGTCAAAATTTCCGCGCGTTCGCTGACTACCGCGTTGCGAAGGTTATCCAGGGTGAGGGTGCTTAAAATGGCTAACGCCATTTTGGGGCCAACGCCGCTAATCGTCAGCAGGATTTCAAACAGATCGCGTTCTTCAACGGTCGCAAAACCGTACAGGGCCAGCGAATCTTCGCGGACGACCATCGCAGTATGCAAAAAAACCTCACCGGTGTCCAGCCGTTCCAGCGTCGAATGAGGAGCAAAAACTTTATAACCAATGCCGCCGGTTACGATGACGACATGATCGCGGTGAGCGGCGGCAAGTGTCCCCTGGATACTGGCAATCATGTTTCCTCATTCGTCTGCTAAACCGGCAAAACGCAGGCTGTGAATATCGGTGATGGCGACCGCCAGCGCGTCGGCGGCGTCATCAGGGCGCGGTATGGCCTCAAGCCCCAACAGGATGCGAACCATTTCCTGCATCTGCGATTTTTTCGCGCCGCCATAACCTGAAACCGCCTGTTTAATGAAGTTCGGTTTATATTCCGCGATGGGTATGCCGGCCTCGGCCAGCGCCAGCAGGATGACGCCCCGACCCTGCGCGACGGTGATGGCCGTCGTGACGTTGCGGGCGAAAAACAACTCCTCAACCGCCGCATGGTCAGGGCGGTGGCGTTCGATGAGCGCCGTGATCTGCTCGTAAATGGCTTTCAGGCGTTCCCAGGACGGCAGTTCGGGCGGCGTTGTGATGACGCCATAGGCTGTGGCCTGAAGCGAACCATCCTGCATTTCCTGCACCAGGCCATAGCCTATAGTCGCCATGCCAGGGTCAATACCCAGCGAGAGCATCAGGCCGTTTCGAGCGCCGTGATAAGCTGGTCGGTAATCAGCAGGTTCGAGGCAACCGCCTGCACATCATCCAATTCTTCGAGCTGTTCCTGCAAGCGCATATTCTGCAAAGCTTTTTCCAGCGCCAGCTCGGTTTCGTTTTTGGCTTCCCACCGCAGCTCAGATTCATCAATTTCATAGCCGGCTTCGGTTAACGCCTGTTCGACGGCGGCGAACAGCTCGCGCGGCGTGTAGACGGCGATGATGCCATCTTCGTCCAGTACATCGTCCGCGCCGGCTTCGGCAGCAACCATAAAAATTTCGTCAAAGTTGAGGTTATCGCCTTTGAGGGTGATATAACCCTTACGTTCAAACTGCCAGGCGACCGAGCCTGCCGATGCCAGACTGCCTCCGGCGCGGGTGAAAGCGCGTTTGACTTCGGCCAGCGAGCGATTTTTGTTATCGGTCATCACATCTACCAGGAAGGCCACGCCGTCGGGGCCATAACCTTCGTAGGTGATCTCCTCAACGCTCTCACTGTCAGCGCCGCCGATGGCACGCTGAATAGCGCGCTCGATATTTTCTTTCGGCATGTTGTTCGACTTGGCTTTGGCGATGGCGATCTTGAGTTTGGGGTTGCTGTTTTCGTCGCTGCCGCCGCCTTCACGCACGGCGATGGTTATATCCCGCGCCAGCCGCGTGAATATTTTGCCCCGTTTGGCGTCTTCAGCCCCTTTTTTGCGTTTTATGGTAGACCATTTACTATGGCCGGACATAAATTTTTTCTCCGTTTGCTCCAATTCGTGGATGGTTATTTTAATGATTATACATGAGGCCAGAAGGCGCGTCGAGGTAGGTGAGAGCGGCGGTTGTGTTATAATTGTTCGGTCAAAACCGGTTATGAGGGTAAAAATGAGCGACGCCAGCATCACAGTTCGAGAAGGCGTGCCGCGCGCGCGCCATGACCCGCAGCGGGTAGCCTGGGGCGTGCTGTTACTTGCTTTTGCGATATTTTGCCTGACCTGTGTGGCGACCGGCGTGGGTGTCTATTATTTTCTGTTCCAGTCCACCATGCCGCTGGATATGCAGCTGCGGGTTGGCCGGGGATCCATCGGCGTTAACCAGCAGTTCGTGCCGCTGGAACGAGAACTGCTGAACGGCGATGAGTTAAGCACCGGGACAGATGGACAGTCGCAAGCTACTGTGTTTTTCTTCGACCCGCAGCGGGAAAGGCATTTGATCGCTGCGGTGACGGTTAAAGGGGGAACAAATTTCACCCTGCGCCGGGCGCTGCGCCCGCGTTTTGATTGGGGGAATAATCAGTACAGCATTGAACTGCTGGATTTCACCGGCGACCTGGAAATATTTGTCGTCCGTGATCTGGCGGGTTTTTTCCGCATGACCATCAACACACGGCAGGGCAATCTGATTGACCTGGCCGAGAGCGGGCGCTATTCAGTCAGCGCTCGAGAAGGACAGACCCGCGTCGTTAACCAGGAGGGAAAAGCGGCGTTGATTCCGCCAGACCGCAGCCAGGGACGCGATATACCGGCAGGCAGTCAAGGCACAGTTTATACCGATACTCCTGACCAGGTGGTGGTGCTGCCTGCTTACACCAATCTTCTGGAAAACAGCACTTTTGAAGATACAGCTTTGGTTGAGAACGACAGCGGGGAAATGCAGGTGATTGCTCGCATCTGGGGATGCCGCAACGACCAGGTGAGCGCGCCGCGCGGGTTATACCGGACCGAGATTTTGGATGGGCGTACCATTATGCGGTTTTTGCGCGGCGAAAACGCGACCTCAAACGGCGAAACACGCTGTGTGGCTTTTCTGGGTCAGAGCGGGCGTGATGTGAGCGGTTACGATTATCTGGAAGTGCGCGCGAGTTTTAGCCTTAACTACCAATCGCTGGCCGCCTGCGGCTGGCAGGGCAGCGAGTGTCCGCTGATGTTGCAGCTAGATTATGTTGACCAGAACGGCGAGCTTCAAAAATGGTATCATGGTTTTTATTATCTCGAACCGCAGCCGGGTAATCCGTTAACGTGCAGCAGCTGCCAGCAGGAACACGACCGCGTGAATGAAAAATCCTGGTACACATACAGCAGCAGCAATCTTTTTGCGCTGATGGGACCGGATGAACGGCCTCAGACAATTTTGAACGTTCAATTTTATGCTTCCGGCCATCAATATGATGTCAGCATCGGTGAGGTCAGCTTGCTGGCGGGGAAGATGCCTAATAATCAGCCGGGTGCATCCCCATCCGGTTAGGGATTCTGGAAGGCCAGCCCCTGCTGCCTGAGCGAGAGCCATCCTCGTTCGCTGATGATTAAGTGGTCGAGAAGTTGGATGTCCAGCAGCTTGCCGGCGGCGATCACCATACGGGTCAGTTCGATGTCTTCGGGCGAGGGCGCGGGGTCGCCGGATGGGTGGTTGTGCGCCAGAATGAAGGCCGGGCTGTTCCGCATCACCGCTTCGCGCAGAATCTCGGACACCCGAATGACCGCGCCGTGTAAAGTGCCGATGTATAACGTCGGCATGGCAACAACCCGGTTATGAGTATCCAGCAAAATCAGCCGCACGTGTTCCTGGAGCAGTTGAGCCATATCGCCGATGAGCTGCGCGGCATCCTCCGCGCCCTGGACGATCGGGCATTCGCCGTTGTTGAAGCTGTATAAACGCCTGCCCAGTTCAAGCGCAGCAAAAAGGGGCAGCAGATGTGTTTCGGGCAGCCCGGTTATCTGTCCCAAACGAGCGGTGGAAACGCGCATTACAGCCGGGAGGTTCCCCAGGTACGACAGAAGATGAAACGCAGCCGGCGCGGCCTGTTCCGAGGGGCAGCCGCCCGCGCGCAGGAGCATGGTCAGGAGATCGGCATCGGCGGCGCGGTGAAGGGGGTTTTCCGGGTGCATGGGGGTTTTACTGCTGCCTCTGTGACAGGTATGGACGCTGCGTACATTGTATCATCAGCCCTGTTTTCAGAGGGTTGTGTTTTGCGGCGTTTTGGGCTGTGTTATCGAAAAAGCGCCGTAAAACTCCAACCTTCGCACTTTGGGGAGATAAGGCGCACTGGCATGAGATCGTGTTTGCGTGCATACTATTTGTATAGTGAGAGCCAGAAAAACGTATGAGCCAGGTCGTTGAAGTCCGCCGAACCTACAAATACCGCCTGTATCGCTCGAAGCGCG
>QUBZ01000146.1 GCA_014338005.1 Chloroflexota bacterium
AGGCGTGGCAGATGACCGCTATCTTGTGCTGGTGGAAAAAATCGCCGTTAGGGGTGTAGGTGGGTTGAAAATCGCGTTCGGCTGCACGTGCGGGTGCTGCCAGTAAAAAGTCTCGCCGTGTGATTGTGTTCCGCTGCATACCTTATTCGTTCGTTGTTGGACGGATGAAACAAAGTTCTATTCTACGATAGGTGGGGTATTTTGTGCCAGTTCGGGAACGTTTGCCCGGCCCGGCGCTCACTCGCGCCAGATCAAGGCCGGGCAAAAGCCATCATCACCGAAACGTAATGAGTTTTGTTAGGAATGTTCCGGGGATAGGGGGGAAAGGAAGGGATAAGGCCGTAGAGTCTGGCCTAACGCCGGGCGACGGCTGCTTCGACGCACTTCGCGCCGCTGCTGCCCACAATCGTCCCATGACGTACACCCGCCGGGATGGTCACCCGGTCGCCGGATTTCATGATAATACGCTGGTTGCTGTCCGGCAGGGTGATTTCCAGAGTGCCTTCGATTACGTACAGCACTTTATCATAGCCGTGCGTGCGAACACCATAGCGGTGATTGGGCATGTTCACCCACATATAAGGCCGCAAACCCTCTTTTTTCATCTGACGGGTGATAGTCGAAAAGGTTGGGTGTTCGCTGCCGCTCCAGCGCTGCAAACGAACGGTGGCTTGATTGATGTTCATATCTCCCTCTACAATTGGTTTTTTAGTGCGGGGCTAAACCCTTTGCAAGCGCCTTTCTAACTAAAGGCCAACAATGCTTCGGCAAGTTTAGCTTAACACCAGCGCGCCATTTTAACCCATAAGAATCGGTTTTTGCAACATCCAACATGGTTCATGAACATAACGCAGATTTCCCCGGTGGTCAACATAGTGCCAGCGGCCTTCATCTTCGGCATATACGCGGTAGCCCAGGCGCTCGTACAGGCGGCGGGCGGCGGGGTTATCTTTGGCGACCGAGATCAGCGCCCAGGTGTGGCTGCGCTGGCCGATGATGGTTTCGGCATATGACAGCAGCCGCGTGCCGATGCCCTGCCCGCGAAACATCTCCATAACGCGGAAGGAGTACAGGTAAGCCCGTTTAATGGGGCCATCGTCGGCACGGGCGAACTGGACGAAAAGACAGCCGATGGGGAACTGGTTGCAGTCGGCGACCAGAATCGAGCGGCGGCCAAGCTGCTGTTCGCGGAAGGCGCGCCGGAACAGATGGCGGAAGTGCGCGTACTGGCCGTACCATTCCAGTTTAGGCAGGTCGTGCTGGGTGGCCGCGCGCAGGGTGATGGGCAGCGGCACGATGATCGAGGTCGGTTCAAGCGCGGTCATGGCCGTCTTTTTCCTCCAGCAGGTGTTGGAGCAGCCGGTTTTCATCGGCATCGGTCAGGGTTTCGCCATCCAGCCGCGCCTGGCGCAGCCGGTTTAGAATCGCGCTATAACGTGGGCCGGGCTTCAAGCCCAGCTTTTGCAGGTGGTGGCCGTTGATGCCGGGCTGTATAAACCGCCACTCGACCATATACCGGCGAATGCGCTGGCCGACGAGCGGATTTTCGGCCAGCAGCCAGGCGGCCAGGCAGGCTGTTTCGGAAGCCGGTTTGAGGATGGCGGTGATCTGGCTGGGGCGCAGGTCCGGCTGCGCCAGTTCGTCGGCCTGCTGAGCCAGGCGCGCGGCTTCTAGCAGCGAATTTGTCATCCCCCGTCCAAAGAGCAGCCGCTCCAGCAGGGAAGGCAGCCTGATGAGCGGAACGCCGGCGGCGATGATATGCCAGTAGAGGACGGCCATATCCAGTTCCGGCATCGGCCAGGGCCAATCCTGCACTGCACGCGCCCGCTGCAAGGCCGAAATAACGTCGCTGGATAAAACAAAAGCCGGATGAATGGCCGCCAGCGCGCCGCGTTCCTGCAAGGCCAGCAGGCCGTTTTCGGGTTCGGTTTCCCGAAGCAGCAGGGTTAATTCGTTGCGGATGCGCTCGCCGGTGATGCGCCCCAGCATGGGCAGCGCCCCGGCGATCAGTTCGGCGGTGCGCGGCTCGATGGTGAAATCCAGCCGCTGCTGGAAGCGGACGGCGCGCAGGATACGAGTTGGGTCGTCCACAAAACTTAAACTGTGCAGGACGCGAATCTGCCGCGCCTGGAGATCGTGCAGGCCGCCGTAATAGTCCATGACGCGCCCGGAGGCCGCCGCCGGGCTGAGCTGCACCGCCATCGCATTGATGGTGAAATCGCGCCGCTGCAAGTCCAGTTTGATCGAACTGTTGTAGACGGTCGGCAGGGCGGTGGGATGTTCGTAAAACTCGTTGCGGGAGGTGGCGAAGTCTATATGGTCGGGCAGCAGGCGCGCGTCCAGGTGTAAGGCCGCCGCCACCTGCTCATCAAGCTTCCACTTGGCCGTTCCGAACGGGCGAAAGCTGCTGATCCGCCCCCCCAGACGTTTTTGGAGCATCTCGGTCAGGTGGATGGCGTCGCCTTCGGCCACGAAGTCTATGTCCAGGTTGCGGCGGTAGAGCAGCAGATCGCGGACGATGCCGCCGACCAGATACAGGCTTATGCCGGATTCCTGGGCAAGGGCAGCGATGGTGTTAATCAGTGTCGAAATGGCCCTGCCCAGGACACTTTCAATCTGGCTGCCGGAGACGATTTTGTCCTGGGGGTAGGCGGGCGGGTGTGTTTGCGCCCAGTGGTTAATCAGGTCCGTGCGCGTGACGATGCCGATCAAAGCGCCGGAATCGCCGATGACCGGAATCTGCCCCCAGCCGCTTTCGACCAGACGCTGTTCAAAAACCGTCACCGAGTCGTCCGGGCGCAGCGTGACCGTGCCGGCGTTCATGATGTCCCGCGCCGTCAGATTGCCCAGGCCGTGTTCGATGGCGCGATCCATATCCCGGCGGGTGAGCAGGCCGACCACCTGGCCGCCGTCGAGAACCGGATAACCCTCGTGGCCGATGCGGCGCAGGGGACGGATGATCTCGTTGATGCGCTGCCCGGCGCTGACGGTGTTGACGCCGTAGGACATCAGATCGGCGACGCGCTTGGTCGGCTTGGTGCGGGCTTCGATTTCTCGCCACAGCAAGGCCACCGTGTCGGCCAGATTTTTGTCGTTTATGGTGGCGGCGGCAGCGCGATGATGCCCCCCGCCGCCGAATAAACGGGCGATTTCGCCCACATCCAGCGCGCTGACCGTAGACCGGCACACCAACTGGATGCCGCCGGGCATGGCTACGGCAACAAAAAGCGCCGCCGGGTCGAGCGTATCGCGCAGGCGATGAACGACACTGCTGATTTCGGCGATATACCGGTCAACCTCCACCGCGCTGACGATAACCACGTGGCCTTCCACAGAGCGGCTTTCGGCGGCTTTAACCAGGCTGTCGAACAAGGCCTGCTGTATTTCGTTAAGCGGCGGGAACAAAAAACGCCGGATGGTATCAAGCGAAGCCTGCTGCTCCAGCAGCCAGGTGGCGGCGCGCAGGTCGCGCGGGGTGGTCGTGCCGTAAACCAGCGAGCCGGTATCTTCGTAGATGCCCAATGCCAGCAGCGTGGCTTCCAGCGGGTTGAGCGGGATATGCTGCTCGCGGATTTGTTCGACCAGCAGGGTCGTGGTCGCGCCCACCGGCTCGAATTTGAAGGTCTGGTGCGGCTGGAGGTCACGTGCCAGGGGATGGTGGTCAATCATATGCGTGGGCGTATCGGGCGGTTGGCCGCGCAGTTGAATGGGCCGCTGTGTATCCACGACGATCAGCTTTCGCGCGGAGCCGGCGCGCACGTCGCGCTGGCGGACGAACGGCAGGCCGTTCTGGTAGAGCGTGACAAACCGGGCAACATTCTGATTCAGCCGTTCCGGCAGGACGGGAATGGCCTCCGGGTAGAGTTTATGAGCGGCCAGCGCGGCGGCGATGGCGTCGAAGTCGGCGTTTTCGTGCGTGACGATGAATTCCATCCGGTTAACGGCGGTGCGGGTTTAGCTGCCCCAACCGCGCGATTCTCCTTACTCGCCGCCAAGCATACGCCGAAACTCAGCGATTTGCAATCGGCCAGCCCGACGGCGTGAAAGTGACGTTCAAACCCGGCGCGGCCTGATAACCGATGGGAACGGTATACAGGTCAACCAGATTGGCGGCGCCGGTGCGTTCTGCCCAGGCCGCGCGTTCGTCCGGCGTCGTCCAGACGATCAAAGCCAGGTGAACCTGCCCGGCTTCCAGGGCGCTGTTGAGCGCCTCAGCAGTCATCTGAATGGGCTGAGTCCAGATGCGAACGGCTTGCAGTGCCGCAGCTGCCTGCGCCGCGCCCGGCGCGAATGTATAGGCCAGATTCAGATTAATCCCGTCCGGCCAGCCGGCGTTCGCCAGTTCGACGCGCCGCGCGGTCACGGAGGGGATCGCCAGTGGTTCGGCAGCTGCGCCGGGTGCTGCCAGTGCCGCCAGCACCTCTGCCGGGTTGAGGCTGCGCCGCAGCGCGGCTGCCAGCTCTTCCTGCTGCACTGCCGCCGGGTTGATGAGCAGGGCGACATGCTGCAATACCGGGGAACGCTGGCCGCCGGGTAGATCGCCGAAAGCAGCCAGGATGTCGTAACGCCGGCCCAGATCATCCGGGCGCGGCGGGCCGGCCAACTGCTCCACCTGGGCGGAGGCTTCGATCAGCGGCAGATCGGCCACCAGACCGACAGTATTGGCGGCCAGCGCGTAGCGAATGATGCCCGGCGGCGAGGATGGCTCGACAGCCGCCGGCGCGGCCTCGGTGGGGGCAGGGGGTTGAGTTTCTTCAACCGGGATGTCTACCGGAAAGGGCGTTGGCTGTGGGCCGCAGCCCGCCAGCAGCCCGATCACAACCGGCAGCCAGCCGGCCACAGCCATCCATCCAGCGGGCCGCATGGCGGCAGGCATCCTTAACCGGGCAGCCAGGGGCCGACCAGGCCGCGCTGGAACATGCTGGTTGAGGTGGCGGCGTTAAAAAAGCTGAGGATGGCAAAAGCGACCGCCGCTGCGCGGTCGTCGCGCCCGCGCAGCATGGTATACAGGCCGGGCATGATAATCACCAGCCACGACATATAGATAAAATATACTCCGACCCGCTCCACCCGCAGCCCTTGAAGCGCCATGACGACCCCAACCAGCGTGGTGATGCCGGCCAGGATGGCACTGGTCGCCACTGCTCCCCAAAAATTGCCCGAAATGGACTGGCTGCGAGCGGCCATCATCGCGGCCCAGATGCCGAGAATGATGGAGTAAAAAATGTGCATGTTAAAGAGAATGGCGTGGATGTCATTGAGCTGCATTTCAGGTCACTTTGTGTTTGCGTAAAGCCAGAACAAAAGTCGCCCCCTCGTTAAGGCGGCTTTTGACGCCGATGCGCCCGTTGTGTTTTTCGATGATCGTCTTGGCAATTGCCAGCCCCAGCCCGGTGCCGGGGTAGCGCCGGGTTATGCCGCCGTCCACCTGGTAAAAACGGCGGAAAATCTTCTGGTGATCGGCGGGCGCGATGCCGATGCCGTAATCGCGCACCAGCACCTGTACCATTGCGCCGTCGGTGTCTTGCAGCGAAATTTCGACTTTTTCGCCGCCGGCGCCAAATTTGAGGGCATTGTCCAGGATTTTTTCAAGCGCCTCACCGATCAAAGGCGGGTCGCCCAGCACCGGCGGCAGGTCTGCGGGCAGGTCAGTGATAATCCGCAGCCCGGCGGCCTCGGCCCGCTGGCGATACCGTTCCACCACCTCGATGACAATCTGAGCGAGATCAACCGGCTGGTAATCAAAAGTCCGGCTTTCCAGGTCTTTAACCGAAACAATGTCCTGCACCAGATCGGCCAGTTTTTGCGCCTTGTCGGTAATTTCTACCAGCGCATCCTGCTGCTGGTGGTTTAAGGCCCCGAAGGCTTCATCCGTTAGCAGGCTGGCGTAACCCAGCACCGAAATCAGCGGCGTTCGCAGCTCGTGGGAGACGTTCTGGATGAATTCGTCTTTGGCCCGGTCAGCCTCCTGGAGTTCCTGGTAGGCGCTTTCCAACGAGTGATACAGACGGGCATTTTCGGCGGCGCTGCTGACCACATTGGCGATACCCTGCGCCAGATGAATCTCGTCGCCGTCGAACAGGCGGTCGTCTTGGTCAACGAGTTTGACGATGCCGATGGCCTGGCCGCGCTCCAACAGCGGCACCATCAGGCAGGAGCGCCCGCCGCGCCGGGCGATCCATTCGGCTTCCGCCGGGTCGTCGGCCAGCTCGCTAAAAACCATCGTTCGTCCCTGGCATTCGTTGATGACTGCCCGCATGGTGGGATATTTTTCGATGGGGAAAGTCAGCCGGGGGTGCGCCGTCCATTCGGCAAACCCGCGTTCGGCGATGAGCAGCGTGAAGTCGTCGCCGGGCGTCCAGGCGCTTAATGTCACCCAACAGGTTTTTCCGATAGTCATTAACCGGTCAACCAGCCCGGACAGCGCCGACTCGTCGGCGGTTATCAGCGAATCGCTGTTTGGCAAAGCCGCCTGCCATTCCTGCGCCAGGGCGTTCACACGGTCGGCGTCGTCGTCGGTAAAGGGCGCGCTGGTGTCCACGCTGTACAGGTCGGCCAGGCCGACAATCGCGCCGTTAATCCAGATCGGCACGACCAGCATATGCGTCATGCCGATTGCTTCCAGGCTGGCGCGCCGGTCGTTATCCAGGTTGTTTTCCTGGATGGACGCGATCACCGGCAGGCCGGATGACAGCGCGGCGCGGTTCATCGGCTCGTCATCCAGGGCGCGGCGCGGCGCATCGAGTGCCGACCAGGTGATGTCGCACACTTCGGCCTGGGTTTCTAGGCGGTTTTTGGGGGCGTTCCAGGTCATGATCGTGCAGCGCGCCACATCCAGGCCGTCGGCCACGCTGCGGGCGATGCTTTCCAACACCTGGGCGAACTGGAGCGTGGAGGAGGCCGCGCCGCTGGCTTTAAGCAGCATACCCAGCTCCCGCACCCGCCGCTGCGATTCATCAAACAAGCGAGCGTTAACCACCGAAATCGTCGCCGTCCCGGCCATACTTTCCAGCAGCCTGAGGTCGTCGCTGTCAAAGGGGCGGTTGTTGGACTTGTTGACCACTTCGATCACGCCGATCACACGGTCGGCATTCACCAGCGGGACGGCGATCAGCGACCGGGTTTGCAGGCCGGTTCGTTCGTCCACACCGCGATAAAAACGCGGGTCTTCGGCGATGTCGGCCACCAACTGGGGTTGAGCTTCGCGGGCGACCCAGCCAACGACGCCTTCGCCCAGCGGCACACGCAGCCCTTGCAGGATGTCCGCCGCCGAACCGACCGCCGCGACGGCGATGAGTTCATCGGCGTTATCCCGGTTAAGCAGAAACAGCGAAGCGCCCTGAGCTTCGACGACTTCCATCGCCGCTTTCAGAATGTTCTGGAGGGTTTCGTGCAGCGATAGATTGGAAGCGATGATATGGGCGGCGCGGTTAAGCGCGCTGAGGTGGTTGGTCTGGCGCTCCAGTTCGTCCTCGCGCTGTTTTTGCTGGGTCATGTCGGTCAGCACGACGACCTGGTTATTGCTGCTGTCCCCCTGCGCCCGCGAACGGGTTAACCAGACCGGAATCACCCGGTTTTCACGGGTGACGAGCCGCTGGTCAAACTTCATGGTTGTGATGCCTTCGCGCAGCAGGCCGACCATCACTTCGGCGCGGTCATCCGGGTGGAACAGCTCCCCAACCGAACGGCCTTCCAGATAACCGCGCGGGTAATTGGTCATTCGCAGCAGACGCCGGTTCACGTATTTGATGATTCCTCTGGCGTCAATGACGACCAGGCCGTCGCTCATGGTATCCAGGATCATCTCCCGGAAGGACTGCTCCTGCTGCATATCCCGCTCGCGCTGAGTGAGGTTGATAATCAGGCGCGAATAATCGAGCGCGATGGCTGCCTGACTGCCCAGGGAGGCCAGAATTTGCTGGGCGCGGAGCGGCTCAATATTGTGCGGCTGCGGGCTGCCCAACACCATCACCCCGGCAGCCCTGCCGGCGATGGTCAGCGGGACAATGGTCAGATAACCGATTCGCAGGCCGCGCGCGGCCTCCAAAACCGGGCGCGTGGCCGCATGTTCCCCCAGCCGCTCCACCGGGATATTCACCAGCATTTGCCGGGTGATGAGCGTGGAACAGAACGGGTTATCCGCCTGCTGCATGGGAAAATGTGGGGCCGGCTGGCCGCTGCTGGCCGCCAGCAGGAAAGCCGTCTCCGCCCGCGACCCGCTGGTCGTGACCAGAATCCGGCTTTTGAGCGCGTTGTCCTCGCTGTCCAGCGCCAGCAGCCAGACCAGATTGCAGGGTAAAATCGTCAGCGCGGAATGGGCGACTTCTTCCAGAAGGCGCTGCACATCCACCGACGAATGTGGTGAGGTCGCCAGCGCCGTTTCGACCCGGCGAACCAGATCGGTCAGATTAATGGGTTTGGTGATGTAATCCACCGCCCCGGCCATCAGCCCTTCGGAGCGCGCGTCGCTGGGGTTTTTGGCCGTCACCAGGATGACGGGGATACCTGCCGTCCGGGGATTGGCTTTAAGCCGGCGGCAGGTTTCGATGCCGTCCATTTTGGGCATCATCACATCCAGCAGGATTAAATCCGGCGACTGGTTTTCGGCAGCTTCCAGCGCCTGAAAGCTGCTGGTCACACCAATCGTCTCGAAATTATGGTTTTCCAACCAGTCTTTAAGGAGTTCCACCGTATCGGGGATATCATCCACAATCAAAATGCGCCCGCGCGAATTTTCGCCGTTCAACATATCACAGCCTGACTGCTTGCTGATGGGATCAATCACACCCTGCCATTATAGAGGATTGAAATTACACGCGCCAAAAGGAGTTTGGTGTTTTTGTTGGTGGGGCGATGATTCCGGGCTAGAATCGGGTTAATAAACAAAAAAGTCGGGGATAGCCCCCGACCCTGAAGTTTGGCAGTAGTTGAGAAAAAGAAAGACCTTTGGTAAAGCTTGAAGTGTGAAATCGCAAGCCAACCAGAGGTCTTTGTATGTCTACTATTC
>QUBZ01000147.1 GCA_014338005.1 Chloroflexota bacterium
GCGCATAGACCGACTGGCCCGACTGGGCCTGGGCTGTGGGCAGCCCCGGCAGCAGCAGGGCGGCGCAGAGGGCGACCGCCAGCCAGGGCAGCAGCGTGCCGCGCAGCACATCATCAAACTGAAACAGCGCGAACAGCCCCAGAATGATACCGGCGGTGGCGATCAGCTCCCGGCTCAGGCCGCGCATGAAGCCGATGAAACCAAAAACCAGCGCCATGCCCCACAGCAGCCCGACCAGTTGAATCATGACCGTCCTCCGGCTAAATTCACCAGTTCTTCCGCAATACAGCGCGCGCCGTCCGGCTGCGCCAGCGCCGCCGCCTGCCGCCGCATGGCTTCCAGGCGCGTATTGTCGCCGGTCAGCAGGTCGCGCACGGTTGGCAGCAGGTCTTCGGCCAGCCGTTCTTCATCCAGGCGAACCGCTGCGCCCCGGCTCGCCAGATAATCGGCGTTCACCTTCTGGTAGCGCCAGGCGTGCGGGTACGGTACCAGCACCGACGCCAGGCCGAAAAACGGAAATTCCCCCAGCACGCTGGCCCCCGCCCGGCTGACGACCAGATCAGCCGCCGCCAGCGCCAGCCCCATATCGCCGTGCAGGTAGGGGAAGGCGTGGTAGGTGTCCGGCAAGCCAATAGCGCGTTTTTCGATGTCCGGCCAGTCCAGCGTCCCGGTCACATGCAGCACCTGGATACCCTCCGCCAGCAGCCCCGGCAGCACGTCCATCAGCGCGTTATTGATCGCCCGCGCGCCCCGGCTGCCGCCGAAAACCAGCAGCGTTTGACGCGCCGGGTCAAGCCGAAAATGCTGGATGGCCCGCTCGCGGCTGGCGTCCAGCACGGCCTGGCGCAGCGGATAACCCGTGACGATCACTTTTCGCGCGGGGAAATAGCGGCGCGAGTCCTCGGTCGTCACGGCCACCCGTCGGGCGAAAGGCCGCAGCGCCTTAATCGCCAGCCCCGGCTCGATGTCCGGCAGAAAGATCATAATCGGCACGCGCAGCAGCCAGCCCGCCAGCGATACCGGCAGACCGCTCCAGCCGCCGGTGATGAAAATCGCGCCCGGACGGCGGCGCAGCATCAGCGCCAGGGCTTGCAGCGTGCCGGCGGCCAGGTTAACGGCGCTCCACAGCTTGCGCGGCAGGCTGACGCCGTGCAGCGGCCCGGCGCGCACCTCGCGGTAGTCCGCGAACGGCAGGCCCGCCGCCTCGACCAGCGGGCGCTCGAAGCCGCCCACGCTGCCCACGAACGACAGACTAACGCCCGGAACCAGCCGAATCAACGCTTCGGCGGCGGCCAGCGCCGGATACACGTGACCGCCGGTCCCGCCCGCCGAGATCAGAATTCGCAACCGTTTGACTCCGTTCTGTTACTGGGCGGCGCGGCGCATTTTGCAGCAGCCGCACGCGGGATACGCTTAACATCAGCCCCACGCCGGCCATCACCACCACCAGCGACGAGCCGCCAAAACTGATGAACGGCAGCGACGCCCCGGTGGGCGGCACAATCGCCGTCATCACCGCGATATTCAGCAGCGCCTTGACCGCGATCCAGATGGTCACACCCGCCGCCAGCAGCGACCCGAACGAATCCGGCGCGCGGCGGGCGATCTGGAGGCCGCGCACTACCAGCACAATATACAGCAGCACCACCAGCGATGCCCCTAGAATGCCCAGTTCCTCGCCGATCACGGCGAAGATGCTGTCCGTATGCGGCGCGGGCAGGCGCTCGAACTTCTGCCGTCCCTGCCCCAGACCGACTCCCGTCCAGCCGCCGTTGGTGAACGCCTTGATGGCCTGCTGGATGTGATCGTCCGCCTGGGTCAGATCAGCCGCCCCGGACAGATACGAGTCCAGGCGGCCCTGGGCGTAATCCGGGCCGGATTGAGTAATATACAATACCCCCACCACGCCGACAATCACGGCTGCCGCGCCAAGCTGCACCAGATCGCCCCCGGCCAGAAAAAACATGATGCCGGCCACTGCCACGATAGTCGCTGCTGTGCTGATGTCCGGCTGAAGCAGCACCAGCCCGGCCATGATGCCCACCAGCACCGCAAAAGGAATCAAGCCATAAGCCACACTGCGAACCTGCGTCCGCCGTGACCCTAGCCAGGCCGCCAGATAAACTACAATCGTCAGCTCGGCCAGCTCGCCGGGTTGGAGCGAGCCGTTCACCAGCGCGCGGCGGGCATCCAGCAGCGTATCGTCGCCGAACAGCAGCACCGCCACCAGCGCGCCGATGGTCAGCAGCAGCAGCAGCACCGCTACCCGCCGCCAGACGCGGTAGTCAATCAATGCCAGCAGCACAAAAATCACCAGCGCCACGCCCACATTCCGCAGATGCCGGATGAAGATAATGGATGGATCGCCGTAAATCTGGTAGCTCCAATCAAAAGTCGTGCTGTAGACCATCATCAGGCCAATCGCCAGCAGCAGACCCGTCACGACCATCACCGGCGTGTCCAGCGTGGCGAAAAATCGCCGCCGGGGTTCGGTATTTTCGACCGGCGTCACACGCGGGGTCGCGCGCGGCGTGGAGCGAATCGGGCGCGGCGGGGGATCAAGCGTCGTGTCGTGGTCTATAAACTGCGGTAGGTCGGCCATTACGTTCACCCATACGCCGGACACAATTCGTCGGCGGCCTATCAATACGCATTCGTGGTTTCGAGCGAATAACGATAAATTGAAAACTATTTCTATTATAGCCCCATCACCAGTTGGCGAAAGTGTTCCCCGCGCGCCTCGAAATCCTTATAAGCATCGTAGCTGGTCCCGCCGGGGGAAAGCAGCACCACATCGCCCGGCAGCGCCAGCGCCGCCGCTTTTTGCACCGCCTCATCCAGCGTTTTGACGCACGTCACCCAATCGGTGCTGCCGGACAGCCGGCGCACCACATCCACCACCAGGCCGCCGGCATCGCCAAAAGCGACGATGTGCCGCGTGCGTTCCAGCGCCAGCCGGATCATATCATCCCAGGGCAGTTTTTTGTCCTTGCCGCCGGCCAGCAGCACCACCGGCTCGTCAAAACTGTGCAGCGCCGCCAGCACCCGTTCCGGGGCGGTGGCGATGCTGTCGTTAATGTAGGTCACGCCGTTGACCACCCGCACCGTTTCCAGGCGGTGCGCGACCGGCTTAAAGTCCCGGATGGCTGCCGCCATCACCTCCGGGCGAATGCCGTTCACGCCGGTGATGGCGCAGGCCGCCAGCACGTTCAGCACGTTATGGTCGCCGCGCAGCGGGATATCCTGCCGGTCGCAGACCACGTGCGGCTCGCCGTCGAAGCTGGCTGCGCCGGCCACGATCAACCGCTGCCCGGCCAGGAACGCGCCATCCGGCACCATACTGCGCCCGCTGAACCAGGCCAACTGCCCCGGCGCGACATCCTCCAACGCCCGGCTGCCCGCGTCGTCATACCCCAGGATGGCGAAATTATTATCCCCCTGGTGCAGAATGATATGCGCTTTAGCCTGAGCATAAGCTTCCATCGTGCGATGCCGGTCGAGATGGTTGGGCGTGATGTTGAGGATGGCGGCGGTCTGGGGGCTGATGGTCATAATTTCGAGTTGGAAGCTGGACAGCTCCATCACCACGCTGTGCGCCGGCTCGATCTGGTCGAGTACGTCCAGCAGCACCTGGCCGATATTGCCGCCGACCCAGGTGGTCAGCCCGGCGCGTTTGAGAATCTCGCCCACCAGCGTTGTCGTGGTCGTTTTGCCGGCGCTGCCGGTGATGCCCACCACCGGCGCTGGACAGCGTTCCAAGAACAACTGCGCGTCGTTGGTCAGCCGGATGCGGCGCGCTATGGCCGCCTGCACGATGGGCGCGTCCAGCGGCACACCGCCGGAAATACATAGTACGTCTACGCCGTCCAGCAGGCTTTCCGGGTGTCCGCCCAATACGAACTCCACCTCCGGGAAGGCGGCGCATTCGGCGGCCATCTGCTCCGCCGTCCGCATATCGCTGACCACCACCGACGCGCCAACCGTCGGCAGCCAGCGCGCCAACGCCTGCCCCTGCCGCGCGAAGCCCAGCACCGCCACTTTTTTCCCGAACAGCGGGTCGGTTTTGTGCGTACCGTTTACTGCTATCATCACTGCCTATCTTGCTGCATAACTGCCAAACGGCAAAATCCTTCTCACCTACAGCAGCACCAGCGCCACGCCGATCATGGCGCTGAGCAGCCCCACCAGCCAGAATCGCTGGACGACCTGCGTTTCGCTCCAGCCGCCCAGTTCAAAGTGGTGGTGCAGCGGCGCCATGCGGAACAACCGCTGGCCGCCGGTGCGTTTGAAGTACGTCACCTGCAAGATCACGCTGATGGTTTCTGCCACCGGCACGATGGCGATGATCGGCAGCAGCAGCCATTGGCCGGTCATCACGGCCACCGTGCCTAAGGTCGCCCCCAGCGCCAGCGAGCCGGTATCGCCCATGAACAGCTGCGCCGGGTGGGCGTTAAACCACAGGAAGGCAAAACACGCGCCGACCAGGATGAAACACAACTGCGTCAAAAAGATTTGCCCCTGTAAATAGGCGATCACCCCATAAGCGGCGAAGGCGCTGGCGCTGATGATGCCCGCCAGCCCATCCAGGCCGTCGGTCAGGTTGATGGCGTTCGACATGGAGATGATGATAAACACCGTCAGCGGGATGAACACTACCGGGCTGATCGGCACACGCACGCCGATTAACGGCAGCAGGATTTCGTTGGCGAACTGGAAACCGCCTTCATACAGCGAAATCACCGACGCCACCAGGGCTGCCAGCGCCACCTGCGCGGCGAATTTGACACGCCCAGACAACCCCTGGCCCCGCGGTCGTCCCCGCGACCGGGCGATGCCCTCCCAGTCGTCAATCATGCCCAGCAGCGAAAAACTAATCAGCACGAACAGCGGCAGCAAAATGCTGGTCCCGGTGATCTGGTCGTTCGGGCGCACCACCGCGACGATGTTCAGCGTCAGCGCCATCAGCACCACCGGCAAAATGATGAGAATACCGCCCATCGTCGGCGTCCCCACTTTTTTCTGGTGGCCTTCGCTCAACTCAACGCGAATCTGCTTGCCGATTTTCAACCGGCGCAGAATCTCCACAAACGGCCCGCCCCAGATGACACCCAGCAAAAAAGCCACCGCGCCGACCGTCAGCGCAAACGGTAATCCACCCGCCATACTAGCTATCCCCCGACCGCGCCTTTAACGATGCCGCCTTGCGATTCGAGCGCCCGGCGCACATCATCCGGCGGAATTTCCAGTAAAATGACCAGCCGCTCCGCTACCCGCCGGAACAGCGGCGCCACAACCTGGCTGGCCCAGCGCCCGCGCGGTTCGTCCAGTTTAATGAGGACGATCATCTGTGGATTGTCGGCAGGCAGAAAACCGATGAATGACATAATCCAGGCGTCATTGCGATAACCAACCGGCGTGGGGATTTCAGCAGTGCCGGTTTTACCGGCCACCGTATACCCCGGCAGTTGAGCGGCATCATCCAGGCCGTCCCGCACCACCGCCACCATCATATCGCGCACCTGGCGCGCCACTTCGGCAGAAATCGGCCTGCCCAGCGGCACGCGCTGGGACAAAATTTCCTGGCCGTTGGTGCTGATCTTCTGCACGACGTTCGGCTGCATCATCAGGCCGTCATTGGCGATGGCCGCCACCGCCGTAATCATTTGCAGCGGCGTCACGGCCACGCCCTGCCCAAAGCTGTTCGTCCCCAGATTGCTTTCGCTCCAGTTCGGATCGCCAGGGGTGTACAGCGTGCCGGCGGACTCGCCTTCCAGGTTGATGCCCGTCAGGCGGCCAATGCCGAACTGAGACAGCTCGCTGTAGAAGTCATTCGGCCCCATCGCCAGGCTGATGGTCGCCGCGCCGACATTTAAGGACTGCACCAGCACGCCGGTCGTGTCCACCACGCCATGCGCGGCGCGGTCCCAGTTTTCAACCACAATGCCGCCAACCGGCAGCCGCCCCTGATCGTTGTAAGTCCAGCCCGGCGTAATCACACCTTTATCCAGCGCCGCCGCCACCGTCAGCACCTTAAATATCGAACCGGGTTCGTACTGCCCGCTGATGGCCGGGTTGTTCCAATCGCGCTGATCGTCAACGCTCAGGTAAGCATTCGGGTCAAAGGACGGCCAGCTTGCCATCGCCAGAATATCACCGGTGCGCGGGTTCATGACGATAATCGTGCCGCTTTTCGCGCCGGTTTCGGCTATGGACAGCGCCAGTTCGCTTTCAACCAGGTACTGCGCGTCCCGGTCAATCGTCAGGTAAATATCGCTGCCGCGTCCCGCTTCCTGGGTATCAATCTGCTCGAAGGGGATGCTGCTGACCACACTGCTTACCGAACGCCCGGCCAGTTGGTTTTGGTAATAGCCTTCGATGCCATAATACCCTTGCAGGTCGCCGCCCACAAAACCGATAATCTGAGCGGCCAGCGTACCCTGCGGGTAGCTCCGGCGCGGAATCTTCTCAATCGTCACGCTTGGCAGCGCCAGGTCGAGCTTCAACTGTTCGATCTGCTGGCCGATTTCCGCATTCACGCGCGGGGTCAGCAGCACCCACGATTGGTCGCTGCTGACAGCCTCATATACTTTTAGTTCATCCATATTTAGGATGGAAGCCAGCTGGGTAGCCGTGCGCTGCCGGTCAGAAACCAGATTCGGGCTGACGCCGATCTGATATTCGAGCGTGTTCACTGCCAGCCGCTGGCCGGTGCGGTCGTAGATGATGCCGCGCGCCGCCGCCAGCCGCACCGTCCGGTTGTAATCCGGGCTGAGTTCGTTTAATACTTCCGGGGCAAGCTGCTGGAACGAAATCATCCGCAGCAGCAGCAGCCCGCTGACCACGATCATGCCGATAATCACCAGCGACAGCCGCCGGTTGAAAACCTCCTGCTGGTTGAACGTCGGTTGAACGGCCATCCGCTATTCTCCGCTGCTAAAGCTCCTGAACTGGCGGCTAAACCAGTCCCACTGCTGCTGAAGCCAGCCGGTGAACGTTTCGTCATAAACCGGCAGTTGTTCCTGGGGCGCTTCCGCCACCAGGCGGATGGGCGCACGATTCGGATTATAACCGTCCACCACCAGATATTCGATGTTCTCGCGCCCGGCGGTCGTAAAACCCATCTCCTGCGCCCTGGCAAGCAGGCGCGGCACGCTGCGAAGCTGCGCGATTTCGGAGCGAATCTGTTCGTTGCTTTGCTCAAGCTGGTTGCGGCGGGCGATTAGGGCTTCAAGCTGCCGGCCTAATGTGGATACCGAGGCCGACTGAGCCAGATACAGCGCGCCGATGATAATGGCGATCACCAGACCCAGGGCCGCCAGCGCCGCCGCCTGCCGCTGCATCCGCCAGCCTGTGCCGCGTAAAGCGTGCTGAAACCATTCCTGAGACATGCGTTTTCCCGTTATGATACCACTTCACAACTTCTCGACCACCCGCAGTTTGGCGCTGCGGCTGCGAGGATTATGCGCGATTTCCGCATCCGACGCCACCACCGGCTTGCGCGTGACCAGCCGGACGCTGGCCCGGTGGCCGCAGATACAGACCGGCGTTTTGGGCGGGCAGATGCAGTCGGTACTCGCCAGCTTAAACGCCTGTTTGACCAGACGATCTTCCAGGCTGTGAAAGCTGATGACCGCCAGCCGCCCGCCCGGTTCCAGCAGGTCTATGGCCGGCGGCAGCGCCCGCTCGATGATCCGCAGCTCGTCGTTAACGGCGATGCGAAGCGCCTGAAAAACCCGCGTGGCCGGGTGAATTTTATCGCCGGGGCGGCGCGGCGCGGCGCGTTCGATGGCCGCCGCCAGCTGGACGGTGGTTTCGTAAGGCCGCCCGGAAACCACCGCGCGCGCCAGTTTTCGGCCCCGCGGCTCTTCGCCATAGCGGAAAAACAGGCCGGCCAGTTCATCTTCGTCCAGGGTATTCACCAGTTCGGCGGCGGTCGGGCGCTGGCCGGAAGGGTCAAAACGCATGTCCAGCGGGCCGTCCCGCAAAAACGCGAATCCCCGCTCCGGCATGTCCAGGTGCATGGACGATACGCCCAGATCGAGTAGGATGCCGCCGACCGATGTCCAGCCCAGGCTGCTGGCGACCGCTGTCATGTCGGCATAACTGGCATGGACGATCCGCGCCCGGTCGCCATAAGCGGCCAGCCGCAAATACGCGATCTCCAGCGCCGCCGGGTCTACATCCAATCCCAGCACGCAGCCGGCGCCGGCGTCCAGCAGCGCCTGGGTATGGCCGCCCGCGCCCAGCGTGCCGTCAATCATACGCTCGGCAGGCGGCAGCAGCGATAAAACCGCCTCCAGCAAAACCGGGATATGCGCCATTACATTAAAGCCTCAATTGAAGGTACTGTTCGGCTTCGGCCAGGGCATTCGAGACGCCGTCCAGCGTCGCCCGCCAGTCAGATGGTTTCCACAATTCGAGGTAAATTTCCATGCCGGCGATCAACACTTCGCCGTCCAGCGCGGCATATTGGCGCAGGTAAGCGGGAATCAGAACGCGCCCCTGGCGGTCGAGCGAGATTTCCACCGCGCCGGAAAACAGCAGGCGGCGCAGCGCCCGCGCCGTTGGGTCGGTAATCGGGATTTCGTTCAGCCGGTCGGCCAGCGCGCGCCAGGTTTCATCGGGGTAGATAACCAGGTTGCGGTCGAGTCCGCGCGTGAGGATCGCGCCTTTTTTGAGGTAAGGCCGGTAGCGGGCGGGGATAATGAGCCTGCCTTTTTCGTCCAAGTGGTGAGAATATTCGCCCCAGAACATCGTTACACCCTGCTGCGGCCTTCGACCCGGATTTTAGGGGCAATTATACCACATTATCCCGCAGCGATTTTTAAGAATCCCACATCAAACCATTAAACAAGGGGCTTAAGCCCCTTGTCTGAAGTTTGGCAGTAGTTGAGAAAAAGAAAGACCTTTGGTAAAGCTTGAAGTGTGAAATCGCAAGCCAACCAGAGGTCTTTGTATGTCTACTATT
>QUBZ01000017.1 GCA_014338005.1 Chloroflexota bacterium
CTGGAGTTTGACCTCGACCAGTGCCGGATTCGCCTGCCGCCGCTGGTGAACACCCGCGCCGATGTCGTGATCGCTGCCGCGCTGGACGCCGCGCCGCTGCGCCGCCCGGTGCTGAAAGGCCGCTGGCTGGTGGGGCGCGCCGGCCACAGCGAATTGGGGACGAATACCCGGCTGCCGGGACTCGCGCTGCCGCGCAGCCTGGAAACCGGCAAAACCGCCCTGGCTTATGTGGGCGACACCTGGGGCGACGGCATCCCGGCGGGCGAGGCCGTGCGGCAGGCCGCCGAAGCCGAACGCGGGCGGTTTTTCATCAACCGCGAGGGGACGGCGGTTTTTTACAACCGCCATCACCTGCTTAAAGACCGGACGCCGCAGGCGGTTTTCGCCGATGACATGGACGGCCTGGTCTACAGCTACGGCGCGGGGCTGGTCAGCCGGGTGCGGGTGCGTTTTAGCCCGCGTGTGGTCGGCGCGGCGGAGTCGGAACTGTGGGCGCTGGACGAACCACAGCGCCTGCCGCCGGGTTTCAGCCGCATCGTCGCGCGATTCGTCGAAAGCGATGGCCGCTCAATGGGCGCGCTGGAGGTTCTGCCGCCGGTGCGCGGGGTGGATTTTTCCGCCAGCAGCGCCGCCGACGGGAGCGGCGCAAACCTGAGCGACCAGGTGACGGTTACGCTGCGGGCCGCCGGGTTCAGCGCCGCCGAACTGGACATTCACAACCGCGCGGCAGGGCCGGCCTACTTGTGGGCGCGGCTGCGCGGCACGCCGCTGTACCGGGGCGATGCGCTGGTGGTGGAGCGGGCCAATCTCTACGGGCAGGTCTTTTACGGTCTGGAAAGCCTGGACTTTGACCTGCCGGCGTTCAATTCGGCAGCGCAGGCCGACCAATTGGCGCGCTACGAACTGGCCCGGCGCAAGCTGCCGCGCGGTGTGGCGGCCAGCCTGACGCTCAGCAGCCCGGCGCACCACCCGCACATCCTGGCGCGGACACTGTTCGACCGCATCACCGTTCGAGAGGCGCAGACCGGCCAGGACGCCGACTATTTCATCGTGGCCGAGGCGCACCGCGTCAGCCTGGGCGGCGCGCGCCACGAAGTCACCTGGACACTGGAAAGCGCCGAAGCCAATGCCTTCTGGCTGCTGGGCGTCAGCCGCCTGGGGCGCGATACCGTTGTGGCCTATTGAGGCCGGAAGTTGAGTGATGGAGGGATGATGACCGCTGTATGGACGCCGCCGATCACCTGGCTGGTTGACCAACTGGTGACGGAGCAGGACTTAAACGAGCAGGTGCGCGATAACCTGGAATTTCTCTACGTCGGGCTGGTGGGGTACGTCCTCATCCGCGACGAAAAAACGCAGGGGACGGACGGCGGCACATTCAGTGCCGGGGCATGGCAAACGCGCGACCTGAACGCCATCAAAAGCGACGCCGGCGGCCATGCCGCGCTGGCCGCCAACCAGATCACGCTGGCCGCCGGGGTTTACCGCTGCCGGATTCAATGCCCGGCCTACCAGGTGGCGAAACACCAGGCGCGGCTGTACAGCGTCACCGACGGCCTGACGCTGGCGCTGGGGTCGTCGCAGCGCGTGGCGACAGCGGCGGGCGTGGCCGTCCCCAGCATCATCATCGGGCGTTTTACGCTTTCTGCCCCGAAGGTGCTGGAAGTGCAGCACCGCTGCGAAACCACCATGTCTGCCAGTGGTTTTGGCATTGCCGCGAACCTGGAAACCGAAGTGTATACGATTGCCGAGTTCTGGAAGGAGTCCTGATGGCCGATTTACGCGAGGTAGATATGCGTTTGGTGCTGGCGCGGCTGCGCCCCGGCAGCGCCTATCACTGGCGCGGCGGAGAGGGGTATGCAGCCATCGGCGAATGGCGCGACCCGGCCACCAAAAAACCGACCGAGGAAGAAATTCTGGCCGAGTGGGCGCGCTATCAAAACGAGCAGGCGGCGCGCAAAACTGCCGAAGATGCCCGGCGCGACAAACTCGCCCAACTGCGGGCCGAAAATGCTGCCGATCTCGACCTGGATAAGTTTGGCCGGGAGTCGCCGCTGGATGAACTGGCGCGCAAGCTGGCCTGGCTGGAACAGGAAATCCGCGATTTACGAAACGAGAGGTAAAAGGAGACACGATGGACGACGAAAAATGGCTGCGCCGCCCCGTGATTGACCCGCTGCTGCTGGCGCTGCGCTCGCGGCGGGTGATGGTGGCGCTGTCGGCGCTGCTGGTGGGGGCGCTGACGCTGGCACTGCCGGAACTGGCGGCGGTGCGCGGCGAACTGCTGACGCTGGTTATCACGCTGGCGCTGGCGGTCATCGGCGGTTATTCGGTAGAGGACGCCGCCCGCGCCGGGCGGGAACGCGCCGCCCAGCCGCCAGAAGACCTGCGCGAACTCATCAAAGACGCGCTGGCCGGGCTGGTGGACGAGGTGGGCAAAAGGGCGTAGGATTTGTGATGCCGGCGGGCGGCCTGTTCGGGCTGCTCGCCGGTTTTTTGATTCCCGGCGCGGCGAGTCCTCCGACTTTTGGCGGAGGGCGGCGCGACCTTCGGCGGATTTATGGCCCGAACCGGTTGACAGTTTATATTCAATATGATAGGCTTATATTGAATATGGGTGATATACACAAAAGGTCTGAGGGGATATGAGTCGAAAGTACGAATCGCGCCGCCGGATTGAAAACGCCGAACGCACCCGGTCGGCCATCGTCGAAGCGGCGGTGAAGTTACACGGCCAGGGCGTCACGCAGCTGGCCGCCGTCGCCGAAGAAGCCGGCGTCTCGCTGCCGACGGTCAACAAACACTTCCCCACGCGCGAGGATTTGTTCGTGGCCTGCACCCGGCACGTGGCGGAAAACCTGGACTATCCCTCGCCGGAGGCGCTGGCCGCCATCCCCGACCCCGCCGAACGCGCCGCCCAAATCGTGCGGCAGGTTTACACGCTGCACGAGTCCACTTTCGGGCAGGTCTGGACGGGCTACCGCCTGGAGGACGAGTCGGCGGCGCTGGCGCGGGCGATTGCCGAGCAGGAGCGGTTCGTTGGCCTGATGGCCGGCGCGCTGTTCCAGGGCGGCGGGGTGGGCAGCCCGGCCTACGGCTTCGCGGTGGCGCTGCTTAATCCGCTGACCTACCGGGCGCTGCGGCTGAAGGGCTGCCTGAGCTTCGAGCAGGCCGTCGAACAGACGGCGCGGGCGCTGGTCAGCCTGCTGCCGGTAGGGTGAAAAATAGACCAAACAGACATTATTACAGGTTTAATGTTTTAGGAGTTTGTCCCCGGATGCGGACGGCCTCAAAACGGGAGGAGATTTATCATGCAGGAACGTAGAGAACACGTGGTCATCATCGGCGGCGGCTTCGGCGGGTTATACGCCGCCCGGCAGCTTAAAAACGCGCCCGTAGACATCACCCTGATTGATCGGCGCAACCATCACCTGTTCCAACCGCTGCTGTACCAGGTGGCGACCGGTGCGCTGTCGCCGGCGGACATCGCCACGCCGCTGCGGGGACTGCTGAAAAACCAGGCCAATGCGCGGGTGCTGCTGGGGGAAGTGGTCGGTTTCGACCTCGCTAACCGGCAGGTGATCCTCAGCGACGGCGAGGTGGGTTACGACACATTGATCGTGGCCGCCGGGGCGGGCAATAACTACTTCGGCAAACGGGAATGGGCATCCAGCGCGCCGAGCCTGAAAACGCTGGAGGACGCCACCACCATCCGGCGGCGCATCCTGTCGGCTTTTGAAACCGCCGAACGCCTGGACAACCCGGAAGCCGCCCGCGCCTGGCTGACTTTCGCCATCGTGGGCGGCGGGCCGACCGGCGTCGAGATGGCCGGGGCGCTGGCCGAGATCGCGCACGAGACGTTCAAACACGAGTTTCGGAACATCAACACCGCCGACGCGCGCATCGTGCTGGTTCAAAGCGGCGAGCGCCTGCTGCCAACCTACCCGCCGGAACTGTCCGCCAGCGCCGCGGCCGCCCTGGAACGCCTGGGGGTCGAGGTGGTTACGGGTGCGCGGGTGACGGACGTAAACGCGGAAGGCGTGACGCTTTCTCGCGGGGACGTGAGTGAATTTTTACCGGCGCGCACCGTGTTGTGGACGGCGGGCGTGAAGGCATCGCCGCTGGGCAAGGCGCTGGCGCGCGCGACCGGCGCGGCGTTGGATCGCAGCGGGCGCATCAGCGTCGAACCCGACCTGACACTGCCGGGGCATCCCGAAATTTTCGTCGTCGGGGACATGGCGACGTTCACGCACCAGACCGGCCAGCCCCTGCCGGGCGTGGCGCAGGTGGCAATCCAGCAGGGGCGTTATGCCGGGCGGTTGATCGCACGGCGGCTGCGCAGCAAAAGCCTGCCGCCTTTCCGGTACTGGGATAAGGGCAACCTGGCAACCATCGGGCGCGGGGCGGCGGTGGCCGACCTGGGGCGGCTGCGCTTCTCCGGCCTGATCGCCTGGCTGCTGTGGGTGGGCATCCACCTGATGTACCAGGTCGAACTGGAAAACAAGGTGCTGGTATTCGTGCAGTGGCTCTGGAACGCCGTCACGCGGGGGCGCTCGGCGCTGCTCATCACCAACCTGGAACTGCCGGCCAGCGCCCGCTCATCCTACGATACCGGAACCTGGCCGCAGGTGAGCTAAACCATCATGCCGCTTTTCTTCTGAAAGCCTCCCGGTCAGCGCCGGGAGTTTTTTTTGCTGCACTATCGTTGTAAAACTCCGACTATAAGCCTATTGAATCACCCATCGGTTGAGTTTCGTGCGGTTAAAGGCTGTGTTATACTGGCGATTATGAGGCACGAAACGGACGAACCGCCGGAATGGGTGGCGAAGGCGCGGGCGCGCGGCCTGGGGCCGGCGCTGGGCCTGGCGCTGGATTTGCTGGAGCCGCTTGGGCCGCTGGGGGCGCAGCTCGTATGGATTGCCCAACCGGCGCTGGGGCTGCTGGTGGGGCGTGCCGCCCTGGGCGGGCTGGCGCGGGCGCTGGAAGAACCGGGCGGCGTGGAGCGGCTGCGGGCGCATCTGGAGGACTAGATCGCCGCGTGTGGGGTCGGAGGACGATGTGGACGGCACAACCCAGGTCATCACGATACTGATTTTACTGCTGGCGATGGCGGTCAGCGTGGTCGTGACGCAGTTCATCCGGCGGCGGCGCACCCTGGCGGCGCTGCGCCCCATCGCAGCGTATCAGGCCATTCCGCTGCGGGTAGGCGAGGCGATTGAGGCCAACAGGCCGCTGCACGTTTCGTTCGGCCATGCCAGCCTGGGCGGGGATAATACCCTGCTGGCGCTGGCGAGCGCCGAACTTTTTTATCAGGCGGCGGCGCGGGCAGCTGTCGGCGCGGCCCCGCCGATTTTAACCATGAGCGATACGACAGCCATCCCGCTGGGGCAGGATACGCTGCGCCGGGCCTACCAGGCGCGCGGGCTGCTGGAACGTTATCCACGCGGGCGGGTGCGCTGGTATCCGGCGGGGGCGCGCTCGCTGGCGTTTGCCGCCGTGCTGACGGCCACCCTGGGCGACGATCGGGTGGCGAGCAATGTGCTGGTCGGCAGTTTTGGGCCGGAAGTGGCGCTGGTGGCGGAAGCCGCCGCGCGCCGCGACCAGGGCGTGATCGCCGCCAGCGACCAGCTGGCCGGGCAGGCGGTGGCCTTCGCGCTGTCCGACGAGCCGCTGATCGGCGAGGAAATTTTCACCGCCGGGGCGTATCTGGGCGAGTCGGCTTCGCAGGTGGGGTTGGTGGTGACGCTGGACGTGCTGCGCCTGCTGTTGATTCTGGCTATGTTGGTTCCGACGGCCATCGCGGTCGGCGATGCGATTCTGGAAGGGCGCTTTAGCGCGGCCATCACACGGCTGCTCGGAGGGGGATAACGTTTATGCGGCGTCTTGGGGCAGTCATCACATCGGCGCTGGTGATCGGCATCGGCCTGCTGACGGTGGCCGGGCTGGTGGTCGGCGGCGACCTGGGCTGGTTATCGGCCATCGTGGAGGCGTTCCGAATCCGGGACATCAGCGGCATTTTCCTGCAGCTGGCGGTCATCACGGCGGCCACGACCATCCTGATCGGCATTCTGAACCTGCTGGTGGTGCATCTGCGGCGGGTGGGCCGGCGCGAAAAAGGCTGGGCTTACAGCCTGCTGCTGGTGATAAGCGCGCTGGGGGTGATTATCCTGGCCGTTCTGGAACGCGCCGGCGTGCTGGCGAGCGAGCCGCCGCTGACGACCATCCTGTTTGAAAGCGTCCAGGTCAGCATCGAGTCGGCGCTGGCCGGGCTGGTGCTGTTTGCGCTGGTTTACGGCGCGTATCGGCTGATGCGGCGCGGCGTCACCTGGCCGAAACTGCTGTTTGTGCTGGTGCTGCTGTTCATGCTGCTGGCGGCGCTGCCGCTGCCGGGGCCGGGGCTGCTGGCGAGCGCGCGCGACTGGCTGATGGCCGTGCCGGTCAGCGCCGGGGCGCGCGGGATTTTGTTGGGCATCGCCCTGGCGACGGTTGTCACCGGCGTTCGGGTGTTAATCGGGCTAGACCGCTCGTACAGGGAATGAGCGATGACGGACGATTTTAACCAACTGCGGCCTCCGAACGATCATGACGACAGCGGCGATGAACTCGACTGGCTGTCCGACGTGCCGGAACAGCCGGGCGAAAAACTGGACGACCGGCTGGGTTTTACCGGCGAGCTGGCCTGGCGTCAGGATGTGGAAGCGGCCTTCGAGGAACAGCAGCCGGGTATGTCTGCCGAGTTCGATTGGCAGGCCGACGAAGCGCCGGACGAAAAACCCGGCGCGGACGACGATCTGCCCGACTGGCTGACGCCCTTCGCGCAGGGGATGCCCGCGCCGGACGAACCGCCGTCTGAGGACGTGCCGCCCTGGCTGGCCGGTTTTGAGGAAGAAGCGGCAGAAGAAGCCGCGCCGGTGGGCGATGTTCCGCCCTGGCTGCGGGAGGATGCCGAGGAGACCTTCGGCCAGAGCGCCGCGCCGGAGCCGGAGGAGAGCCAGGTCAGCGGCGGCGACATCCCGCCCTGGCTGGCCGGTTTTGAGGAGGAAACAGCGGCGGAAGCCGGCGAAGTCCCGGTTGTGGACTGGCTGATGCAGCCTGCCGAAATGCCCGATCTCAATGGGGATGATCTGTTCAGCGGGCTGGACGAGGCGCTGGGTATCGCGCCCGCCGCCGAGCCGCAGCCGCCCGCCGGATTGGACGCTTATCTGGTCGAAGAAGTGGTCGAGGATGATTTTTTCGACCAGCCCGCCGAAGAAGAAGAACCGGCTATTGCACAGGTGGCAGCCGCCGAGCCGGAAGCGGAAGAAGAGGACTGGCTGGCCGGGCTGGATTTGACGCCCGAACCGGCTGTCGAAACCCCGGACGACTGGTTTGTCGAGGCGGAATTTGAACAGGATGTATTAGCGGATGAACCGGCGGAAGCCGGAGAACTGCCGGACTGGCTGGTCGAAGCCGCGCCGTCCGCCGAGGCGGGCGCGCCCAAAGACATTTTTGCGGAATTGGGGCTGCCGTCGCCGGAAACCGGCTATGAGTTCCTTGACCAGCCGGAAGACGAGTGGTTTGCGGAAGAACCCTCCCCCGGCGCAGCGCCCGGCTGGCTGGAAGAACTGGGCGAAGTAGACCTGACGCAGCTTGAACCGGAAGCCGAACCCGCCGACGCCGATTTCCTGGCCGAACTTCAGCCCCCCGCGCCGACTTTCGATGCAGGCGCGTCTGCCCTGGACGACCTGGAAAGCCTGCTGGCGTCTTACGAAGCGCCGGCAGCCGACACGGGCGACCGGGCGCTGCTGGATACGCGGGTGGATATTGACCGGCTGCTGTCCGACGAAGACCTGGAGCAGATCGCGGCGCGGCGGTCGGCCCGGCAGACGCCGGAAATCAGCCCCGATGCGCCGGAGTGGTTGAGCGAGATGGGGCTGTCGGTCGGTGCGGTGTCGGCGGCGGCCATCCTGCGTAAACAGTCGCAGGACGAGCGCCCGCTGGAAGAACTGGACGAACGGCTTTTAGCCCTTCACGAAAGCGGCCTGGAACTGACCGCCGCGCCTGAGGAAACCCCGCCTGCCGACCTGAAAAGCCTGCTGCCGGGGGTGACGCAGTTCATCCCGCCGGCCCCCATTAAAACCGGCGCGACCGGCATCGCCGGCGACCTGGCGCTGACGCCGGAACAGGCCGGCAAAGTCAGGCTGCTGCGTTCGCTGGCGGCGGTGGACGAAGAAACCGCCGGGGTCAGAATGCCGTCGGCGATTGACCTGACTTACGAAACGCCCAGTTTTGCGGACATCCTGGCCGAAGAAAGCGAAGAAGAAACACCCCTGCTGGAGGAAGCCGAACCCGCGCCTGCCGCGCGCCCAACGCGCCGCCGGGTGAAGGTCGGGCGGCTGGTGATGGCGCTGTTGATTACAGCGGCGGTTGCGCTGCCGTTTGTGTTCGGGCCGCTGCGGGTAGGCGACCTGCCGCCGCAGCAGTTCGCGCCCGGCAGCCGCCAGCAGATCGCCTTCGACCGTGTGGATGCCCTGCGCCCCGGCGACCTGGCGCTGGTGGCGGCGGAATATGGCCCGACCGGCGCGGCGGAACTGGACGGCCTGACAGAAGTCCTGCTGCGCCACATCCAGGGGCGGGGCGCGCGCCCGGTCATCATCAGCACCAACGCGCTGGGGCTGCTGCACGTCCAGGCCATCGGCCAGCAGTTGGGCGGCGGCCCGGTGCTGGTGCGTTATCTGGCCGGCGGTGTGGTAGGGCTGCGCGCTTTTGGCGGCGACGCGGCGCGCTTTCTCGCCACCGACATCAACGGGCGGGCGACCAACCTGGACGTGGACTCGCTGCGCGATTTTGCGCTGGTGGTGGTGATCGCCGAGCGCGCCGAAGACCTGCGCGCCTGGGCGGAGCAGATCGCGCCGCTGACCGGTGCGCCGCTGGTGGCAGCATCCGGCTTTTCTGCCGCGCCGCTGGTTGAACCTTACACGCTGTCCGGCTCGCCGGGGGCGGTGGCCGGCATTCGCGGGCTGCTGGTGGGGTACGCCGACGCTTATACTTACCACGCCCGGTTAAACGCGCTGTCCCCGGCGGATATGCCGCCCCCTGCCGAAACCGCCGAGCCAACTCAAACGCCTATCCCGCCGGCGGCGGAAGCGACCGCCGCGCCTGAAGCTGCCGAATCAACGCCTGAAAGCGCCGAGGAAACCCCGGAAGCCGCCGAATCAACGCCTGAAAGCGCCGAGGAAACCCCGGAAGCCGCCGAATCAACACCTGAAAGCGCCGAAGAAACCCCGGAACCCCCGGCTGCGCCCGAACTGGTCATCTTCGGGGTGGTGCGCGCCGATCAGGCCGTTAACGTGCGCGAAGGGCCAGGACGGACGTTCACGCCGGTGGCATCGGTCAGGCCGCGCGAGCGGGTGCAGATTATTGGCCGCAGCGGCGACAGCCTGTGGCTGTTAATCCGCCTGGAGGATGGGCGCGAGGGTTGGATTGCGTCGGACTTGATCGAGATTGCAGAGCCACCCACCCCCACGCCGAACGAGCCGACTCCCACCCCGGAACGGCTGGATGACCCGAACGCCATCGTGGCGCTGGTTTCCGACTCGCTCCGGTGGAGTGTGCCGGCTGCGCCGGTTGAGCAGGCCGCGTCCACGCCCGCGCCGGCGCTGCGTTACGGGGCGGAACGCTGGTACGGCATGACCCTGGGGTTGATCGTCATCATCGCCGTGATCGCGCTGGGGACGGTGGGGACGATTTTTGGCAGCCTGTTCAGAAGGAGACGGCGTTGAACGCGGAACAGATCGGACTGTGGGCGGGTTTTGTCTTCACGCTGATGATCTTCAGCTACATCCTGGGCGATAACATCCTGTACCGGCTGGCGGTGTACGTGTTCGCCGGCCTGGCGGCGGGTTATATCACGCTGGTGACGGTGGAGGGTGTGCTGCTGCCCTGGCTGCGCGGCACGCTGCTGTCGCCGGATGCTGTCGGTGTGGGTGGGCAAATTCTGGGCATTGTGCCGTTTGTGCTGGGGCTGCTGCTGCTGTTAAAAGGTTCGCCCCGGCTGGGGCCGCTGGGCAACATCGCCATCGCTTTTATCGTGGCGATCGGCACGGCGGTGGCGCTGGTCGGCGCGATCACCGGGACGCTGCTGCCGCTGGCCGCCGCGACCGGCAGCGGCGTGCGGATTGACCTGGTGAACGGTTTTTTGATTTTCATCGGCATCAGCAGCACACTGGTTTATTTCCAGTATTTAGCGCGGCGGCAGCCGGGCGGCGAGGTGCGCCGGGGGCTGGTCGTGCGGGCGATTGGCGCGCTCGGCCAGGGCGTGGTGGTGGTCACGCTGGGGGCGATTTACGCCGGGGCGATTTTGACCAGTCTGACGATTTTTAGCGAGCGAATCGGCTTCATCCTGGCGCGGATCACGGGGGGATAAACGATGGCGGGTTCGATCTTGGCGGTAGACTTCGGCAACGTAAGCACCCGCGCCGTATTGATTGATCTGGTCGAGGGCAGCTACCGGCTGATCGCCCGGTCGTCCACGCGCACCACGCTGGATTTCCCCGCCGGCGACGTGCGGGTGGGGCTGCGGCGGGCGGTCGAACGGCTGACGGACGTGACCGGGCGCAAGCTGGCGACCCCCGACGGGCGAATCATCACGCCGGAGCAGCCCGACCGCTCCGGGGTAGATCATTTTGTCGCCACGACCAGCACCGGGCGACCGCTGCGGACGGCCATCCTGGGGCTTGTGCCGGACGTAAGCATCGCCAGCAGTTTACGCGCCGCCGCTGGGACTTATGTGCAGATCGTGGAGACACTGAGCCTGGACGACCGGCGTTCCGACGAAGACCGCCTGAATGCCCTGCTCGCCAGCCAGCCGGACTTGATTTTTATCGCCGGCGGGACGGAATACGGCGCGCGCGAGCCGGTGTTAAAGCTGGCCTCCCTGGCGCGGCTGGCGGTTCAACTGGTGCAGCAGGGCGGCAACAAACCGGCGGTGTTATATGCCGGCAACAGTGATCTGTCGCCGCAGATTCGCGCCCTGTTCGAGCGGCTGACGCCGGTATTCGTCGCCCCCAACGTGCGGCCTTCGCTGGACGAAGAACAATTAGAGGCGGCGCAGCTTCAGCTTGCGCGCGCTTTTGACGCGCGGCAGGCGCGGCGCGGCGGCGGCTTCGAGGCGGTAGGCGGTATGACGCAGCTCGGCGTGATGCCGACGGCGCAGGGTTACGATCTGATCGTGGATTACCTGGGCAAAACCATTCCGGGCGACGTGCTGGCGCTGGACATCGGCAGCGCGGCCAGCACACTGTCGGTTTCGATCAACCGGCAGGTGACGACCACCATTCGCACCGACATCGGCCTGGGACACAGCGCCGAAAGCCTGCTGGAACTGGTGGGCGAAGCGGCAGTGGAGCGGTGGCTGCCGTTCGCGCCCGGCAAAAACCAGCTTCGCCATTATACGCTTAACAAAACGCTGCGCCCGGTGACCGTGCCGGAAACCCTGAAAGGGCTGTACATGGAACATGGCCTGCTGCGGGCCGGCGCGCGGGCGCTGCTGGAGGCGGCGCGCCCCACCTGGCCGGGCGTCCGCGCGGGGGCGCAGCCGTCCTTTGGCCTCATCATCGGCGCGGGCGCGGCCCTGACGCGCACCGGACACCCCGGTTATAACGCGCTGCTGCTGCTGGACGCGGTGCAGCCGACCGGCGCGGCGGCGCTGATGGCCGACTCAAACGGGCTGGTGGCGGCGCTGGGGGCGCTGGCCCCCGTCAACCCGGAAGCGGTTGTGCAGGTGCTGGACAGTTTGAGCCTGGAACGCATGGGGATGTGTTTCAGCGCCAGCGGTTATCCCGCGCTCGGCAAAACGGCGCTTAAGGTCAAAATCACCACCCCGGACGGCCACACCCGCCGCCACGAAGTCGCCGGTGGGCATATCTGGGTGTATCCTCTCAGCGCCGGGCAGACCGTCCGCGTTGAGGTGAGCGCCGGTCGCGGGCTGAAGATCGGTGGCCGCGCCCGGCTGCGGACGGAAGCCGAGGGCGGGTTGGTCGGGTTGATCTTCGACGCGCGCGGGCGACCGCTGCCCCTGGCGGACAGCCCGGAGGGCCGGGCGGCGCAGATGCCGCTGTGGGTGTCGGAAATCACCGGCGACCCGCTGCGAGAGATCACGGACGCGGGCGAAGAATTTGCAGAGGCCGGCACGCGCGCCGAGCCGTCCCGTCCGGGGCGCGCCAGGTCGCTGAAGACGCTGAAGCCGATTCGTGAGCGAGGCCGCCGCCGTACCGCGCCGCCGGAATTCGACGAATCGGAAGATGATACGCTGGACGAGCTGGACAAACTGCGGCAGTAGCCGGCATCGAGAGGGCTGACCATGCTGTTTTATCCTGACCAGCGGCACATGCTGGATTTAACCACCATCCGCCGGGAGCGGCTGCTGCCCGCCGAGGCGTTGGGCGGCGTGGAAGTCGCCGAAGGGGTGGGCGTCAACCTGCGCGACATTGTGGCGCGCGGCTCGGTCCCGTCGCGTTATGTGATGGTGCCGGCGGCGGAATTTTTCCGCCTTAAGTCCCCCGCCGACCTGGAAGACCTGCTGAACGTGCAGCCTGGCAGCGCCGTCGAAAAAGGCGCGGCGCTGGCGACCCACAAAAACCGGCGGTTGCTTTCGCCGGTGGAGGGCGTGGTAGCCTACATCGGGGAGGGCCTGATCGTCATCCAGCAGTCCCCGCGCGAGGTGGTGGTCGAGGCCGGCCTGGAAGGCCAGGTCATCAGCCTGATAGCGGGGCGCGGTGTGGTCATCGAAGCCGCCGGCGCGCTGCTGCAAGGCGTGTGGGGCAACAACCGCCGCGCGGTTGGCGTGCTGCGCCTGGAGCCAGAAGACGGCATCGAAACCATCGAGGGCGACGAACTGAATACCCTCTACCGGGGCGCGGTCGTCGTCACGCGGCGCCCCCTGCGGGAAACCGGGCTGCTCATCATGGAAGACCAGGGGTTTGTCGGCATCATCGCCCCCAGCATGGAGGCGGATTTGATCGAACCGGCGCTCAACGCCGGCGGCGCGATCATGCTGACGGAGGGTTTCGGCAGCACCCGGATGAGCGCCACCATCGCCGCCATGCTGACCGGTTTTGTCGGGCGGCAGGCCACGCTGGATGCTTTTTTGCCCAATCGTTGGGAAGCGCGGCGGCCAGAGGTTATTATTAATCCGGCATCGCGGAGCGGCGGGCGACCGCCGCGCCCCAACCCGGACCTGGCGCTCCAGATCGGTACGCAGGTTCGGTTAACGCGCGCGCCCAATGCCGGGCAGGTGGGCAAAGTGGTCAATTTGCCAAAAACGCCCTATCTGTTAGACAATGGACTGCGAGTGCGGTGCGCGCAGGTGGAGCTGCTGACCGGCGAGCGGGTGATGACGCCGCTGGTTAACCTGGAAGTGTTTGGTCGCTAACGGCAGGCGCCTCGAACCAGAGGGGAGAAGACATGACTTTCAACCGACGAGACCTGGAAGACGACGATTTTAATTTCGACGACTTCGGCGACGAAGCGGACGATAACGGTGGAACGTTTGATTTTGGCGATGAGCCGGAGGACATCGGCCTGGATGATGAGCAGGGCTTCAATTTTGAAGAAGATATGCCGCTCATCGAAGAAGAAGGCGAGGAAGGCGGCGGCCCAAACCGCACCTTTATCATCATCGCCGCTTTGATGATCGGCCTGTTTGTCATCGGCCTGATCGTCGTTCTGGTGCTGGTGTCCCGCCCGCAGGCCCCCACGCCCACGCAGTTAACGGCTACCTTTATCGTGCAGCAGAACGCGACCGTCGAGGCGCAGTTGTTCGCCACGCAAACCGCCGCCGTCATCATCGCCCAGCAGATGACCGAAACGGCTGCTGTGCCGCCGACCGATACGCCGCTGCCGACCGATACGCCGTTCCCAACGCCGACCGATACGCCTACGCTCGACCCGACCGAACTGGCCGCGCAAGCTTTACAGACCCAGACGGCTTTAGAGCTGACGCAGACGGCGGAATTTTTGCTGACGCCGCCCACGCAGGAGGCGCTGGGGCCGAGCGACGTGGCGCTGACCGCCACCGCGCTGGCGATTTTGTTGGCCCCGCCCACCCCCGGACAGGGGGGCGGCGAGGTGACGCCCACACCGGAAGGTTTCGTGCCGACGCCCGGCGTGGTTGTGCCGACGGCGCTTCCGCAAACCGGCTTCTTCGATGATCTGGCGGCGGGCGGCTCGAACATGGGGGCCTTCGCGCTGATGGCGCTGGGGCTGCTGGCCGTGATCGTCGTCTCGCGGCGGCTGCGCGCCACCGGCGATAAATAAACCCGCCGGTTGAATTGTCCTGATGACCACCCGCAGGGGGGAGGTTTGCCTCGCCCCCTGTTTGTTATTCCCGCCTTGACCGGTCTGGCCGCTTAACGGAAGATGGCGTCCACCGCCACCTTCAGCGGCAGGATTTTGACGATCACGCGCGTTTCGCGTTCCCGCTGTTCAACCGGATAGATGTCGCCGTAAAAATGCCGTTTGCCGGTGTACAGCCGCGTCAGCCGGTCGGCGTGGGCTTCAGCGCCCTCGGCGGTCATCTCCACGACCGTTCCGCGCACTTCAATCCAGCGGCTGCCGTCGCGGGGGTCAATCACCAGCAGCGTCACACGCGGGTTGGCACGCATGTTGCGCCCCTTCTGGCGTTCGAGCGTGGTATTTACCAGCACGTGCTGGCCGTCGTAGTCCGTCCAGACGATGCTGTTCTGCGGCTGGCCGTCCGGCATCACCGTTGTCAGCACGCCATGAACGGGTTCGACCAGCAGGTCGCAGTGGGATTCCGGGATAGGTTCGCCCATTGTCGTTTATCCTTTATCCTTCGGCCCGGATGCGGGTCGGCCTGATGATGATTTTGACGGGTTGATACCGCGCCGACAGTTCCGCAGGCACGGAATCGCCGAAAAAGCGGGCATCCGGTTTTTTCATGTACAGGCGCGTTAGTTCGTCCAGGTGTTCGAGCGCGCCGGCTTCGGTCATCTCCACCACCAGGCCGCGAATTTCGATGTTCCGCAGCGGGCTGCGCGGATCATAAACCAGCAGCGAAACGCGCGGGTTCAGCCGCATGTTTTTTTCTTTCCGAAAACCGCGCATGGTGTTGATGAGGATGTCGTCGCCGGCAGCATTACACCATACCGGCGTGGTCTGCGGCTGGCCGTTCGGCATCATGGTCGTCAGCGCCGCGTTGTACGGCCCTTCGATTAAATCCCGGTGGGTTTCTGGAATCGCAGTCGTCGCCACCGTTGTTCATCCTTTCTCCGGCAGGCGAGTGGTTTCATCCAGCTGTACGACGGCGCGGGCGCGGCTGTCGCCGCCGGCGGCGGAATCGGGACAAAAATCACCCCGCGCGGCTGACAAACCGCGCGGATCAGTTCCCCTCAATGCCCAGAGTAGAAACGAATCAGCGCCGAAGTTTAACCGGCGCTCAGGCCGCCGGCGTTTCATCCTTTTGCGGCGCGGCCAGCCTTTCCCGCGCGGCGCGGAACACCTGCCGGGCAGATGCCGCGTCCGCCGCCGCCAGCAGCCCCGCCGAAACTTCAAAAGCCAGGTCTTGCGGCAGGGCGCGCACCTGGAACGGGCGGCTGTCGGGCTGCCCCCAGCGTTTGAGCGCGAACCGTTCCCAGCGTGCCAGTTCGTCCAGCGCCGCTTTAGCGGAAATGCCGGTTTCCGGCTCCCCGCTGCCGGATAAAGCTTCGTTCCCGCGCTCGTCCCGGTTTTTTCCCTCTGCGCCTCGGAGTTTTTGCGCCTGCATCCCTACCGGCAGCGCACCCCATTCAACCGGCGGCAGGTGATAATAGCGCCGGCGGATTTCGTTGATGCTCAGAACGGGGTACGCGGTGCGGATGTCGTCCAGCCGGGCCTGCTGGTCGGTGGGGCGGATGTCGTCGAATTCGGCCACGCAGTCGCCCGACCAGAACGGCAGCAGCTCCTGGGTGATCTTCTGCGCCAGGCGCACCAGTTTGGGCCACAGCGTGCGTTCGATGAACAGCCGTTCGGCCACGCGGGCGTTGGCTTCGGTCGCATTTTCGCTGATAAGCCCCACCGGGATGCCAAAAACGTTGAGGATTTCGTCGCGGTGCGCCAGCCGCCCTTTGAGAAAATCCAGTTCGTTGTGGCTGAGGCCGATATTCTGCCATTCGATGCCCCCGCCGCGCAAAAAGGCGGTGCGCCGCTGCGGGCCGCCGTAGCTCTGCCGCCACTCGCTTTTGATGCGCTCGAAGTCGGCGTCGGAAACCGGGTCTTTGATCTGCACGATGCCCGCCGGGACGCCGTTGTCGCGCCCGAAAGTGTTTCGATTCCATTCCGCCATCGCCCGGTCGCCGGTGATCGCCAGCCGGGCCGCCTCCAGCGCCGAGAGGCCGTAATAGTCGTTGGCGGGATGCCAGCGTTTAAAGTGCGCCACCTCCTCCGGTTCAAGCGGAATGCGCTGGCCGTCAATTTCGTAGATATAACCGCGCAGGTAGCGCGCCGGGTCGGGGACGATGCACACGCGGTCGGGGCGCAGCGGCCAGATTTCAACCGGCACGCCGGACTCGTCCCCGGCCAGAAACCAGTAGGCGCTGCCGGTCAGTTCCAGCGCGCCGATGGTCTGTTCGATCAGTTCAAAGCGGCTGAGGAACGGGTTGGGCGCGTCCAGCAAATCTTCGAGGGGGTGACGTTCGATTTCGACGCGGCGCTCGCCGTCCAGCCGCCGTACGCGCAGCGGCACCAGCGCCGCCGCCTCCGCGATGCGGTTGATCGCCACGTATACCCAGGGCGACTGCTGGTATACCAGGCTGAAGGACTGGGTTTCGGCCAGGTTCGGCCAGCGAAAATCGTTGTGTTGGGCGACGGCGGCCACAAATGGCGCGGGCCGCAGCCGCCGGTTGAACAGGGCGGACAGCCGTTGGAACATACTTTCACTCCTCACCTGAACATCGCCAGGGCGCGCCTGATCGCGCGCTGCCGCGAGCGGTCTGCTCTTTCACTATAGGCCATTACCGGCGGCGCAGGGTGAACAAATGTTCAGACATTTGTCGCGTGTTTTGAGGGGGGATTACATCTTTTCTGCCAGATAGTCCGGGCAAAGTTCCTTGACCGGGATTCCGGCGGTGGCTAACTGCGTCTGTTCCTTTGCCCAATCGGTATCGGTCGCATTGACAATCGGCGCGGGCGGCTGGAAGGCCAGCGATACAGCGATGAATTTGCGATCATTGGGATCGTTAATCGAGATGTTTTCCGGCAGGACGGCATGATGGTTTTATCTTTTCGAGATCGCCGGTGAGATCGCCGAAGAAGTTTTCCGGCCAGTTGAGGATTTGGCCGAAGATGTCCACGTCAACAGGGCGAATGGTAGAGCCGCCGCTGCCTTTCTCGCAGAAGTACATTTTGATGTTTTCCGGCGTGGCAAAGGCGCTTTCCACTTCGGCGATGCGCCGCTGAAGCCGGCGCAGCAGGTGTTCGCTGTGGCTTTCGACGATCACTTGCAGTTTGCGGGTCTCGGCCACGTGCAGCAGCAGGTCGGCCAAGTGTGCTTGCGCGCCAGGGTGCAGGTGCAGTTCCGGCTGTTCGAGCAGCACGATTGAGCCTTCGGGAACGAAAAACAACAGGGTAATAACCGGCAAAATCTGCGAAATGCCAAAGCCAACATCCAGCAGCGAAGATGTAACAACGCCTACTTTGACGGTGGTTTCGTAAAACCGTTTATCTTTATCCAGCGCGGTAACTTCAAAGGCATTAACCAATTCCATCTTCGTCAACCACTCAGCGACATGCTTATGCACGGTGTCACCGCTGCGTTCTGATGCGATCAAAACGGCGATTGTGTTTTCACCATTAGGTTCGATTCTTCGAGGAGATGCGCCTGACCACAGGTAACTGCGCTGGGGATACTGCCGAAGTGGGCCAAGATAACTTATAAATGGTTGGGTTGGCCTGGCGTCGTCTAAGTCGGTAAAAAGATGTTCTAAATCACCTTGAATATTAAATTTGACAACATCATTCTCGTAACACATAGTTACTTTGCCCGCATACCAATCACCCGCCCACCAGTAAAGGCCAATCAATATTTCGCGCGACGTATCATGGGCAAACACGACATCTCGGTAGCTGCCGAGATTGATATAATCCCCGGAACCACCGCCAAAGTTTATGCTTTCCCACGATGTTTTTGATTGAGTTTGCATCAGGAGTAATAAGGCTTGAATGACACTGGATTTCGCCGAACTATTTGCGCCAAATAATATTGTTAGCGGGCCAAGCTCGATATTCAATTCACGCCAGCTTTTGAAGTTTTCCAACCCGATTCGCGCTAACATGGCTCAATACTCCTGTTCACCTTATCCACACGAATCATAAAGCATGAACAATCGGAATTGCAAAACTTAAACACGCCCCGCTCGATCTCGAACGGGGCGCTCCGTTGTAGACTATTGGCTGCCGGCTACAAACTTGTGCTGATAATCGTCACCGCGCCATCGTCGGCCTGGGAGGCGGTGCGGGCGTATTTCGCCATCACGCCGCTGGTGTAGTGCGGCGCGGGCGCCTGCCAGGCGGCGCGGCGGCGGGCCAGTTCTGCGTCGTCCAGTTCCACGTTTAACAACCGCGCTTCGACATCAATACTCACCATGTCGCCTTCTTGCAGCAAGCCAATTGGGCCGCCGACCATCGCTTCCGGCGCGATGTGGCCAACACACAGGCCGTGTGTCGCCCCGGAAAAACGCCCGTCGGTGATGAGCAGCACGTCGCGCCCAAGCCCCTGCCCGGTGATGGCCGCCGTCACGCCCAGCATTTCGCGCATTCCCGGCCCGCCGACCGGGCCTTCGTAGCGGATCACCACCACATCGCCGGCTTTGATCTGCTGCGACTGGACGGCCATCATGGCGTCCTCCTCGCGGTTGAAGATGCGCGCCGGCCCGCGATGCTGGCGCGGCTCGCTGCCCTTCAGTTTGATGACCGCGCCGTTGGGAGCCAGATTGCCCCGCAGGATGTACAGCCCGCCGTGATGGCTGATCGGGTCGGCCAGCGGGCGAATCACGTCCTGGCCGGGCGTTTCGACGGCGGCGGCGGCTTCTTCGGCCAGGGTACGCCCGGTGACGGTCAGCGCGCCGCCGTCCACATAGCCGCCTTCGACCAGCCGCTGCGCGATCAACCGGATGCCGCCGGCTTTATGCACGTCCAGGGCGGTGTAGCGCCCGGTCGGTTTGAGGTCGGCGATCAGCGGGGTGCGGCTGCTGATGGCTTCGATATCGTCCAGTGTGAAGGGGATGCCGGCCTCGCGCGCGAAGGCCAGTGTATGCAGCACGCCGTTGGTGCTGCCGCCGGTGCAGGCGACCGCCGCGATGGCGTTTTCCAGCGCCGCGCGCGTGATGACCTGCCGGGGATGCAGATCCATCTCGATCATTTTGAGGATCAGCTCGCCGCAGCGGAAGGCCACGTCGTCTTTGGCATCGGCCATCGCCGGCACGTCGGCCATACCCATCGGGCAGATGCCCATGATCTCGCTGACGGTCGCCATCGTGTTGGCCGTGAACTGCCCGCCGCACGCGCCGGGGCCGGGACAGGCCAAATCTTCTACGGCTTTAAATTCTTCCCGGCTGATGCGCCCCGCCGCATACGCGCCGATAGCCTCGAACACGTCCTGTACGGTCAGGTCTTTGCCGTTGTAATGGCCGGGCGCAATCGAGCCGCCGTAGAGCATCAGCGACGGCACGTTCAGCCGCAGCAGCGCCATGATCGTGCCGGGGATGGTTTTGTCGCAGGCGGACAGGGCGATGATGCCGTCGAAGTAGTTGGCGCGGCCAATCAGTTCGATGCTGTCGGCGATCAGTTCCCGGCTGATGAGCGAGGCTTTCATGCCTTCCGTCCCCATCGTGATGCCGTCGCTGATGCTGATGGTGTTGAACTCCAGCGGCGTGCCGCCGGCGGCGCGGATGCCGGCCTTCATGCGGGCGGCCAGCCGGTTGAGGTGAAAATTGCACGGGCCGATTTCCGTCCAGGTGTTGGCGATGCCGATCAGCGGTTTTGCCAGGTCATCGTCGCTCAGGCCGATGGCCTTGAGCATGGCACGGGCGGCGGCGCGGTCGTCGCCGGCCAGCAGCGCCCGGCTGCGGGCGTTGAGCGCCGCGAGTTGGTCACGGATGGTGGGTGAGTCGGACATAAAAACTGCTCCTGAAAAGTTCCGAGTGTGAGGTAAAAACATAACGCAAAGCGCGCAAAGCGGCAAAGCGAAAAGACTCAACGCAAAGGCGCGGGGGAAAAAAGCCTAACACAGAGCCGCAGAGGTTCAAAGGCACAGAGAAAAACGCAGCGCAAAGATCGCAAAGGGGCGAAGGCGCAAAGAATGGTGTAGGGGCGGGTTTAGAAACCCGCCCCGCCCGCTCCACCCTTTGGCGGACGGCGCGTTTCATCCCAAAGCCGGGGGGCAAGTTCCACCTCCCGCCGGACGCGCCGCCGCCCAAACCGGCGTTTAATAAAGACTGTAACGACGCGACCGGGTATAAGAGGGAAATCATCATGTTGGTGTTATGGCTGGTCTTTATGGGGCTGTTCATCCTGGCGCTGGCGATGCCGCTGGCGCAGCGGTTCGGGTATGCTTATGGTCAGTGGGGCAGCCTGCGCGACATGCTGGAAGGCACGGCGGCGCTGGTGGCGCAAAGTGTCCTGTTCGCGGTTTTTATGGGGTTCGTCGGCGGGTCGCTGCTGGGCGCAGGGGGCGTGCTGCCGTTCGCGCTGGCCGGCGAGGTCTTCAGCCTGCTGGTGCTGGCCGTCCTGGGGACGATCAACGCCGTCCGGGCGCTGCCCGCGCATACGCGCTTTAGCGGTTATGCGCCCAACCTCAGCGAGTGATGCCGAAGCGGAAAAACGATTCATGAGGGGCGCACGCCGGTGCGCCCCTTTTGCGCTGCAAAAGGCGGTTTTTACCGCGTCAGTTCGTCCAGGCGGTCTACGTAACGCGCCAGGACGGCGAAGGTTTTTTCCACCGCTTCCGGCGTCGCCATGTCCACGCCCGCCATCTTCAGCGCGTCAATCGCATACAGCGAACTGCCGGCCTTGAGGAAACGCAGATAATTTTCGACCGCGCCGGGTTGGCCGGCCAGCACGCCGTCGGCCAGGGCGTGCGCCGCCGAAATGCCGGTCGCGTACTGGAAGACGTAGAAGTTCATGTACATATGCGGGAACTGCGCCCAGGTGATGCCCACCCGGTCGCGGTCTATACCCATCTCGCTGCCATAGCCTTCGCTGAACAGGTCGGCCATCAGGCCGTTCATCACGTCCGCAGTCAGCCCTTCGCCGCGTTCGGCGCGCTGGTGAACTTCCAGTTCAAACCGGGCCAGCGTGGGCATGATGAAGAAGTAGCGGTGGAAGTTGCTCATGGCTTCTTCGATCAGCGTGATCTGGAAGTCGCGGTCGGTGTTGGTTTTCATCAGGTGGTCGCGCACCAACGCCTGGTTGAAGTTGGAGGCTACTTCGGCGGCGAACATCGAATAGTGGGCGTAGATGGTCGGCTGCGTCTGCCAGGTGTAATACGAGTGCATGGAGTGGCCGAGTTCGTGCGCCAGCGTACTCATGTCCTGCAAACGGTCGTTGTAGCTCATCATGATGAAGGGATGAGTTCCCTGCCAGCCGAAGGAAAACGCGCCCTGGCGTTTGCCCTGGTTGGGGTAGATGTCCACCCACCGCTGTTCCAGGCAGCCGCGCCGCAGCGTCGAAACGTACTCGTCGCCGAGCGGTTTCATGCCCTGGCTGACCCATTCTACCGCCTGGGCGAACGGCACGACCGGGTTAGAGGCCGCCAGCGGCGCCCAGATGTCGTAGGGGTAAAGCGTCTCCACACCCAGGATGCGGCGGCGGACGGCCCAGTAGCGGTGCCAGGTGGGGATGTTCTGGCGGAAGGTGTTAATCAGGTTGTGGAAAACCACCGGGGGGATGTTGTGTTCGTACAGCGCGGCCTCCAGCGATGAGTCGTAGCGGCGGGCGCGGGCGTAAAACACATCGCGTTTGATGGCGGCAGTCAGGTTGTTTGCCAGGGTATTTTTGAAGGCCAGGTAGCCGTCGGCGTAGTTTTCCCAGGCGGTGCGGCGCACCTCACGATCGGGGCTGTTGAGCAGTTTGTTGATGCTGCCCTGGCCGACCGGCAGTTTTTCGCCGCTTTTATCGGTGGCGGGCCGGAACGGGATTTCGGCGCTGGTGAGTAAATCCGCCGTGTTTTCGAGCGTGCCGAAGGGGTCGTTCGCCAGCCCCAGCACTTCTTCCACTTCCGCCGAACGCACGTGCGCCTGCCGCCGGAACAAATCGTCTACATAGTGTCCCAGGTGGTTCAGGCGCGGCTCGCTTTCGACCCATTCCAGCAGTTTTTCGCGGCCAATCGCCAGCAGTTCCGGCTCGACGAACGCCGACGCCGCCATCATCTGGCTGAACAGCGCGCCGGCCTGCCCGACCATCGCGGTGGCCTGCGAGTCCAGCGAATCGCACGAGCTGGACATGACGGCGTAAAAATACACGTGGCCGACGCGCCGGTAGAGCGCATCGAACGTCTGGTAATAATCGGCCAGCGCGGCGGGGCTTTCGCCCAGGCGTCCCTGAAAGCGGGACAGATCGCCGACATGCGTCATAAGCTGCCGGTATTCGGCTTCCCAATCCGCGCGCGATGGAAAGACGCTTTCGGCGTTCCAGGTGTGTTCCGGCGCGATGGCGCTGCGTAAGGGTAGGGTCGGGGCTGCTTCAGGCATAGAGCTTCTCCTCAATCTGTTTCCGAACTATCCGGTTTAGCGACTACTGCGGGACGATTGTAACGCGGAACGCCACCCGCCGGCACAAACCAATGGAATTGGTGTTTAGCGCAGCCAGCGCAGATCACGCCCGTCCGCGTGGGCAGGCGAACTTCGGTCAGTGATGTCCAGGTCGTGTCTGGCGGGAAGAAAAAAGCTGCCGCGTCCTCGGCGATCAGCCAATCCTGCCTGGAGCGAACCGGGCAGGTCACGCATCACACCGAGGCAGGTTTGCCGCGCCGCGCCGCGCGACCGGACACCCCGCCGGGACTGCCGCCGGGGGCCAGCGGCAGCTCGAAGCCGAAGGTGCTGCCCTGGCCGTACACGCTACTGAAACGCATCTGCCCGTTGTGCCGTTCGACGATGCGTTTGACCAGATGCAGCCCCAGGCCCGTCCCCCGGATGGTTTTGGTTTCTTTGGTGATGGCCCGGTAAAACGGCTGGAACAGGTTGGCCTGGTGTTCCTGGGGGATGCCGTAGCCGGTGTCCTTGACCTCGAAAATCGCCCGGTCTTTTGACGCGCTTAGTGAGGCGCGGACGCCGCCGCCGTTAGGGGTATATTTAACGGCGTTGCTGAACAGGTTGACGATGGATTCGCGCAGGAAAAGCGCATCCCCCCGCACGAACACCTGCGCGGAGGGCGTTTCCAGCCGGTAATCGAGCGCCTTTTCGTCGGCCTGGAGGCGGTATTCCTCAAAAACCGAGCCGACCAGTTCGCGCAGGTCTATCGTATCGGCCAGCACACCCTGCACCATGCCTTCGATCCGTTCCAGCGTCAGGATGTCGCGGGTGATTTTGTCAATGCGCTCGACAGCCTGTTTAATCATGTTCAGGTGTTCGCGGTGGCGGTCGGAAAGCTGGCCTTCCAGTTCCCAACCCAGCATCTGCGTATAACCGGAAATGACGCCCAGCGGGTTACGCATGTCGTGGGCGGCGACACGGATGATTTCGGTCTTAAGCTGTTCGAGTTCGCTCACCTGCTGATAAAGCTGCTGCTGCTCCGCGATCTGCGCCTGCGACTGCTGATAAAGGCGCGCGTTGTCCAGGGCGGTGGCGATGCGGGCGGTCAGCAGTTTGAGGAAATCGAAGGTGCGCTGGGTGAAGTCCTCCGGCCGGCTGCTCTGCACATTCAGGACGCCAATTATGCGCTCCCCGGAAATAAGCGGGATGGTGATCTGCGAGCGGGTATCGCGGACGTGCGCCACATAATCGGGGTCGCCTTCAATGTCCCTGACCCACTCCGGCTGGCGCGTCCGCACGACGCGCCCGACGATGCCCCAGTTAAGCGGCACGCGCGACCCGACCAGCGTATGCGGGTAATCGCCGATGACCTGTGCAACCCACATATGGTCGTTTTCCAACAGGTGAATCGCGCCGGCGTCGGCTTTGCTCAGGCGCACCGCCGCGTCCAGCGCGATGGTCAGCACGTAGTCCAGTTTTAAGTTCTGGCTCAGTTCGGTATCTACGTGCTGCAAAATTTCGAGCTGGTTGATGTACAGGTCGCGTTCGGCTTCGGCCTGTTTGCGTTCGGTGATGTCGCGGGCGATGCCCAGCAGGCCGACCACGCGCCCGTTTTCGATCTGCTGTCTGATCTTAAATTCGCCGGTCACTACCCCGCCGGAAGCCGCCCGGATGCGGAGTTCAAAGGATGGCAGGGTTTCATTATCAGCTGGCCGAAGCGCGTTCCGGTACATTTCCATCGCTAACGGCAGGTCGTCCGGGAAAATGATGCCGGTAAACGAACGGTTAAGCCAGTCCTGGCGCGGCCAACCGGTGATTGTCTCGAAGGCCGGATTGAGCGACATGATGCGCGTTTCGGTATCCAGCGTAAAGATCACATCAATGGCGTTTTCCACCAGGGTGCGATAGCCTTCTTCAGATCTGCGATGGTCATGTGCTTGAAGCGGCGCCCGGACAGTTTTAAGCCGCACCGGCGTGTATTTTCGTTTTGGGGAACGAGATGGACTCATGCTTTACGCTCCACACGCCCACCAGTTTAGAACATTATATTTCACATTTCAACAAATAGACGTGAGAGTTTGTTTTATAACGCCCGGCATAACTTCACGCGCGTCCATACATTAACCCGGAACGGCAGTGCAGGCTGCATTTGTTATAATTCCTGAAGCATACTCAAGGAGCGATTTCATGCAACCTCGTTACCGCTGGTTCATCGTGGCCGTGTTTTTCGCCTTTATGCTGCTGCACCAATCGGACAAACTGCTGATCGGCCCGCTGACAACTCCGATCATGGAAACGTTCGAAATAGACGAAGCGCAGATGGGCGCGGTTTTTACCGGCGCGCTGATCGTCGGCGCGATTTTTTACCCTCTGTGGGGCTATCTGTACGACCGCTTCGCCCGCGCCAGACTGCTGGCGCTGGCGTCGTTCATCTGGGGTTCGACCACCTGGTTGAGCGCCATCGTGTCGACATATTCCGGCTTCCTGGTCACGCGCGCTTCGACCGGGATAGATGATTCGAGTTATCCGGGCATCTTCAGTCTGGTGTCGGATTATTTCGGGCCGGGGATGCGCGGCAAAATTTACGGCCTGCTGAACCTGACCGCCCCGCTGGGTTATATGATCGGCCTGGCGCTGGCGCTGGGGTTGGGGCCGGTCATCGGCTGGCGCAGCATCTTCCTGATGACCGGCGCGGTGGGGCTGGTGCTGGCGGCGGTGATCTTTTTCACCGTGCGGGAAGCGCCGCGCGGCCAGAGCGAGCCGGAAATGGCCGGGCTGGAACAGATCGCCATCTACAAGTTCAACCTCAAAACGGCGCGGTCGCTGCTGCGTAAACGCACCCTGCTGCCGCTGTTCACGCAGGGGTTTTTCGGCGTTTTTCCCTGGAACGTCATTTCGGCCTGGTTCTTCCGCTACCTGGAAACCGAACGCGGCTACACGTCCGACCTGATCTTCCCGATGATGGCGGCGGCGGTGCTGTTTATGGCGGCGGGCAACGTGCTGGGCGGCGCGCTGGGAGACTGGGCCTTCAAACGCAGCCGCCGGGGGCGTTTGATCGTCTGCACCGTCGGCGTGTTCACCGGGGTGGCGCTGCTGTTTTTGACCATCAACGTGCCGCTGGAAAATACGCTGCTGTTCGCCGGGCTGCTGTGTCTGACGGCGCTGTTTATCCCTTTTTCCGGGCCGAACGTGATTTCGACCGTCCACGACATCACCCAGCCGGAAGCGCGCAGCACCGCGCTGGCGATCCAGTATTTTGTCGAATCCATCGGTTCCGCGCTGGCTCCACTGATCGTGGGGCTGATCGCGGTGCAAACGACGCTGACGGACGCGATTTTGCTGATCTGCGTTTCGACCTGGATGGTATGCGGCGGCTTTTTGCTGCTGGCGACGGCGATTGTCCCGCGCGACATCGAGGCGCTGCGCGCGATGATGCGCGAACGCGCCCGCGAGTCGCAGGAGATGCTCGGCGCGGGCGCGGCAGGGCGGTCGTGACCGGTCAGACCGAAGCCGGCTGAAGGCCGGTCAGCCACTCGCTGATGTCCCACAGGCGTTTTTGGGCGGCTTCATCATAAGAAGCCGGGGACGAACGCACCGGGCGGTTTTTGTCGAAGTATTTGCCGGTCATGCCTTCGACCTCCGGCGAGGACGCCAGGTAAATGAGCGTCTGCGCGCCCTGCTCCGGCGTGAGGGCAAAGCGGTGCATGATGCCCATGACGCGGTTCATCAGGCCGGGCATGTTGCGGCCAAAGCCGGTGGCGACAAAGCCAGGGTGCAGGGCATTGGCTGTGACGCCCGTTCCGGCCAGGCGGCGCGCCAGTTCGTAAGTGAACAGCACGTTCGCCAGCTTGGAGCGGCCATAAGCTTGGAAACCGCCCATGCCGTAGCTTTTTTCGTGCTGCAAATCGTCGAAATTCATCTGCGCCGAACGGTGCGCGTCCGACGAAACGTTGATGATGCGCGCCGGGGCGCTGGCTTTCAACACGTCCAGCAGCAGGTTTGTGAGCAGGAAGTAGCTGAGATGGTTGAGGGCGAAGGTCATCTCGAAGCCGTCCGCCGTCGTCTGCCGCCGGGCGAAGATTGCCCCGGCGTTGTTCAGCAGCACGTCCAGCCGGTCGTAGCGGGCGCGGAACTCAGCGGCCAGCCGCCGTATTTCGTCCAGGGCCGACAGGTCGGCCAGCAGGCTGTCGGCGCTTCCCCCGGCGGCCTGGATTTCCTGCCGGACGGCCTCGGTTTTTTCGCGGCTGCGCCCGACGATCACCACCCGCGCGCCCATCTTCGCCAGTTCCAGAGCGGCCACCCTGCCGATGCCGTTGGTCGCGCCGGTTATCAGCACCACTTTATTGTTCATCATCTAGGCAATACTCCTTCAATACCTGTTTAGAACATCTCCTTATTATAGCGGCAGAACAAGCGCCGGAGCGGGATTTCTCACCAAACGGTTAGCCGCCGCTTTTAGTCTTTTAACAACCCCGCCTTTGACCGCAAGAAGCGGATAGACGGCAGCCGCGCTTTGTGTGGAAACCTGCCCATACCGAATCGAACAGAATGGTTAAGCCACCTTTAGCCAATGAGCATAGGGTTGATTCTATTTCTAAGTTAACTTATAATTCCAGCTATCTGATATTTCAAGACAACTGGAGTGAATAATGACTCACCTTGTTTCCGCTCATCAGATAGACGATGGCCGTATCCGTAAAGAGTGGCATGAGGGCGAATGGTATTATAGCGTCATAGATATTATTGCCGTTTTACTGGATGCAGACTTGAAAGCCGCCCGTAACTATTATCACGTATTGAAGAACCGCCTCAAGAGAGAGGGCGGTGAGTCTCTTACGAACTGTAAGCAACTGAGGTTAGTTGCAGCCGATGGCAAACGCTACCGAACGGATGTTATGAATACAGAGCAAGTTCTTCGGCTCATTCAATCCATCCCTTCGCCGAAAGTTGAGCCTTTAAAGCTGTGGCTCGCCCACGTGGGCAAAGATCGTCTGGAAGAAACCGAAGACCCTGAACTGGGACTGTTTCGGTCGTTTGAACGCACAATCGAGCAGTATCGCTTTCAAGGAAAATCTGAAAGCTGGATCGAAGCCCGTGTCTAGGGCATCGTGACGCGCAAGCAGTTCGTCGCCGCACTCAAGCAAGCTGTTCTCAATGCGCCTTCAACAATATATTTGACGGCCACCGAAAATCTGTATAAGGGTTTGTGGCAGCGAACTACGGCTCAATTGCGAGGTGAGTTGAATATTGATCAGAAGGCCAATCCGCGTGACCATTTTGGAAAATATGCGCTGATTTATACGCGGATAGCAGAAGAAGTTTCGACCGATAAACTCGGTGCAGCCGAAACTGTCCCTATGCCGGTCGCAATGGAAATTGTTTGGGAAGTCGCCAAAATGATTGGCAGGCAAGCAAGAGAAGTAAGCGAGTCGCTGGGGTATGATCTGGTGACTGAAAAACCGCTGCTGCCCAAACGGAAGCCAGAAACATAAACGACCCGGTTCTGGCTGTGAGCAGCGCCCCGCCTTTGATCGCAAGAAGCGGATAGACGGCAGCCGCGCCTTCCGGTATGGTAGAGGCAAGTGCTGAGTGAAAAGACGACAGGAGGCGCGGCGACATGACCCTAGACAGACCCCAGGTTTTGAACGACGCCGACCGCTGGCGGGCCGTCCTTGACCGGGACGCGCGCTTTGACGGCGCGTTCGTCACAGCGGTGCATACGACCGGCATTTACTGCCGTCCATCCTGCCCGGCCAGGCATCCCCGGCGCGAGAACGTCACCTTTTATGCCTGCCCGGCGGACGCGGAACGCGACGGATTCCGCCCCTGCAAGCGGTGCAGCCCGAACACGCAGGCGTTTGAGGCGGCGGTGGTGGAGCAGGTCTGCGCTTACATCGAAAGACACCTGGACGAAAACCCCCGGCTGGCCGATATGGGTCAGGCGGCGGGACTCAGCCCGCACCATCTCCAGCGGGTGTTCAAACGCGCGCTGGGCATTTCCCCCCGGCAGTACGCCGACGCGCGCCGCCTGGAACGGCTGAAGGCGCGGCTTAAAAACGGCCAGGCCGTGACGGACGCGCTGTACGAAGCCGGGTACAGTTCCAGCAGCCGGCTGTACGAACGCGCGCCGGGGCAGCTTGGTATGACGCCCGCCGTTTATCGCAAGGGAGGCAGGGATATGGACATCCGGTATACGGTCGAAGAATGCCCGCTGGGCTGGCTGCTGGTGGCGGCCACCGAACGCGGCGTGTGCGCGGTCAGCCTGGGCGATACGCCAGACGATCTGGAAACGGCGCTGCGGGCGGATTACCCCGCCGCCGCCATCACCCGCGACGATGCCGGCCTGGGCGCATGGGTGAAGCCGCTGCTGCGCTACCTGGAGGGCGGGCAGCCGCACCTAGAGCTGCCGCTCGACGTGCGGGCGACGGCCTTCCAGCGGCGGGTGTGGGAGGCGCTCCAGGCCATTCCACCCGGCGAAACGCGCACCTACAGCCAGATCGCGGCCAGCATCGGCAGCCCGAAGGCGGCGCGGGCGGTGGGCAGCGCCTGCGCCCACAACCCGGTTTCGCTGGTCATTCCCTGTCACCGGGCAGTGCGGGAGGACGGCACACTGGGCGGGTATCGCTGGGGGCTGGCGCGTAAGGCCGCGCTGCTGGAACGCGAGCGCCAGCAGCATCTGTGACAGCCGCCCGGCGCAGCTTTTTCGGGGCAAAAGCCCTGTTGAATAAATTCGCCTGGAACATTTTTCCTGTTCCTCCGTTTTATGCATATCACAACCATAAATAGCCTGGACATGCGCGCTGTAGAGCATCCCAATAGCCGTTTTATTACCGCTTTTGGCGCGGTTTACCAGCGTTTTTTCGTCATCGGGGGGCGGCATGGAGCCACTATTCTCAAGCAATGTTTATTCACAACATGTTTACGGTAAAACGAACATGGAATTTAAACGTCGCTCGTCTATCCCGCAAATGTTCAGGGGCTTAAAATTGGCTCAACGCCGCTTTACAATTATTCAAAAGCGGCTTATAATAAATCGTGAAATTCAGAACATTCTAAACGTTGTGAAAACTACCCTCACCCTCGTTGCCTCTCCGTCCGGGAGAGGGTGCATAAGGAACAAAACACATGAGCAGTTGGGAAACCATTCGAGAAAAAGTTCACGCCGGGGCGCGGCTGTCTTATGATGAAGGGCTGTGGCTGTTCGAGCAGCGCGACGTGATCCAGATCGGCAAACTGGCGCAGGTGGTGCGCCGCCGCCTGCACGGCAATAAAGTGTACTTCAACAAAAACCGCCACATCAACCCCACCAACGTCTGCGCCTTTCACTGCAACTTCTGTTCATTCGCCCGCACCAGCGACAAAGAAGACGGCGCGTATACCTACATGCCGGAGCAGATTCCCGACAAAGTGCGCGCGGCGGTGGAGGCCGGCGTGCGGGAGTTCCACATCGTCGGCGGGCTGCACCCCACGCTCGGCTTTGATTATTATCTGGACGTGCTGCGAACGCTCAAACGCGAGTTCCCCCACATTCATTTGAAGGCCTTTACGGCGGTCGAAATTGATTTCTTCCGCGAACTGACCGGCCTCTCCCACGAAGAAGTTCTCAAGCAGTTGGTTGACGCCGGATTGGACAGTATGCCGGGCGGCGGCGCGGAAATTTTCCATTGGGACGTGCGGCGCAAAATCTGCCCGGAGAAGGCCAACATGGAAACTTGGCTGGCCGTCCACGACACGGCGCACCGGTTGGGGTTGAAAACCAACTGCACTATGCTCTACGGCCACATCGAAAAACCGGAACACCGGGTTCACCACATGGTCGCCCTGCGGGAGCAGCAGGATAAATCCGGCGGCTTCCAGACCTTCATCGCGCTGGCCTTCCACCCCGAAGAAAACAACCTGGGGCGCAGGCTCAACCGCCAGTGGACGACCGGCGTAGACGACATCAAAACGCTGGCGATCAGCCGCCTGATGCTGGACAACATCCCCAACATCAAAGCCTACTGGGTGATGCTGACGCCGCAGCTTGCCCAGGTGGCGCTGAACTTCGGCGCGAACGATATGGATGGCACGATCATCGAGGAACACATCTACCAGGACGCCGGCGCCAAAAAGCAGACCATGACCGTCGAGGATCTAAAAACCTTCATCCGCGCGGCGGGTTATACCCCGGTGGAGCGCGACACCGTTTATAATGAAATTGAGGTGTTCGCGTAAGGAAAGTGCGGGATGAAATTACCGGAAGATGTGCTTATCCCGCGCGAGGAGCTGACAGCTTATTTGCTTGTCTCACGAGCAAAGAATGATAAGTCAGGGTTTTTGGCGCAGGCGGGTTTCACGCAGCAGAATCCCGACATGCTGGAAGCAGCGATCATCCGTTTCATCCGTGACAATGACGCCGTGCAGAATCGCAAAGACGAATATGGCACTTACTACCGGGTCACCGGGACACTGCAAGGCCCTAATGGCGATTTGAACGTGATTACTGTGTGGATATATGGAGCAAAAGAGAGCAAGTACCGGTTTATTACACTGAAACCGGATAAGGAGTAGAGGATGGCACTGGAACTCTATCAACAGGTTGCGCTCACCCGCAATGTGCCAGATGCGAAGTTATACCAGGGCGATGTTGCCGTACTGGTGGATTTTGTTGAACATCCCGCTGATGGGGAACAGGGCGCAATTCTGGAAGTATTTAATGCGCTGGGTGAATCGATAGATGTGGTCACTGTACCGGTATCGGCTATTGCGCCGCTGGCCGCCAATCAAATCCCGGCTGTTCGCACACTCGCCAGCTAAGTATCCCCTCCCCTCAGGAGACAAACGTCCCCATTCGGGCCGCCATTAGATGGGGAGGGGACTTAAAAAACCGCAGCAGCCCGTTTTGACCCCCTCTCCAAAACTTGGGGAGGGGGCGGGGACTAGCAATCATGGTAAAACTGGTTCGCGGTGAGAAAGGGGGAAAAAGATGATTGATGGTGGTATGGCGCTGTTATTTGGCGGGGTCATCCTGCTGGTGGTGGGGGCTGTCACCATGCGGATTTACTGGCAGGTAGTGGACCCCTGGCTGCGGCGCTCGCTGGGGCGGATGCTGGGCTGCAAAATCTACCTGGGCGAGCAGAACATCTGGCAGATTAATGACGAATCGGTGGACAGCCTGAACCCGCGCAACCTGATCGTGCGCCCGGCGCAAATCCTGTCCCTGATGGTGGCGGCGCTGATTCCGCTGCTGATAACGATAGCGATTCTGGTGGCGCTAAGCCAGTAGAGATGAGAGATGAGGCACGAGGCATGAGTGGGCAAAACTCGTCACTCATGCCTCATCACTGAAAGGCAAGGAGGATGAGCCTCACGATTGGCCTGATTGATTACCTGAACACCATGCCGTTTCACTACGATCTGGCGGAACGGCTGCAAAGCGTGGATGTGCATTTCGAGCGCGGCGTGCCGTCACAGATGAACCGGGGTATCCGCACCGGCGAGATTGACCTGGCGCCCATTTCGGCCATCGAAGCGGCGCGTTACGCCGACGAGGTGGTGGTGCTGCCGGGTTTGAGCATCGCCAGCCTGGGCGCGGTGCGGACGGTGCTGCTGTTTTCGTGGGCGGCGGACATGCGCGACCTGGACGGGCAGAGCATCGCCCTCACCGACCATTCCGCCACCAGTAACGCCCTGCTGCAAGTGCTGTGCCGCGAACGCTACCACATCGAGCCGCACTTCACGGTGGCGAAACAGCACCTGCCCAGTATGCTGGCGGCGCACCAGGGCGCGCTGGTCATCGGTGATGACGCGCTGATCGAAGGCACGCTGCACCGCGCGCTCATCCCGCCTGAAGTGGCTGCCTCCGTCTTCAATCATCCGTCTTCAGTCGTCAGTCTTGAAAACTCGGAACTCGGAACTCGGAACTCAATTCTCAGCACGCAGCACTCAGTACTCAGCACACCTTTTATCTATGATCTGGGCGACGAATGGCTGAAGATGACCGGCCTGCCCTTCACCTTCGCGGTGTGGGCGGCGCGCAAAGACCGCGTTCACGAACTGGAAGCGGCGGGCGTGTTCGACGCGCTGTACGCCTCGACCGAAGTCGGCCTGCGGGAAGAGTCGCGTCAGCAGCTTGGCGACGCCTATGCTGCGCGGCTGGGGCTGCCGGCGGGCGTATGCCGCCGCTACCTGCGCGATTTGCGCTACCATCTAACGGAAGACGATCTGGCCGGGCTGCGGCTGTTCCTGGAATTGGCGCTGGACGGGTTTGAGTGGGAGCGGCTGCACTTCTGGCAGCGCGAGCCGCTGGCGATATAAAAATTGAACCGCCAGGACGCAAAGGACGCCAGGGTTTTAATGCCCTACTTTTTGGGGCGCGTTTGGCGTCCTGGCGGTTAAGAGGTAATAGAGGAGTGTTTGGGATGAGCGAGCAGGGCATCGGCAGCACGATTGTGGCCCAGATCGGCATCGTCGTGCGCGACATCGAAGCGGCGGTAGGCCGTTACTGTACGATCCTGGGGCTGCCGCGCCCGGAAGTGATTATCACCGACGAGCCGGATAAAGCGCGCACGACCTACAACGGCCAGCCGACCCCGGCGCGGGCGAAGCTGGCGTTTTTTCACCTGGGGCAGGTGGATATTGAACTGATCGAGCCGGTCGGCGGGCCGAGTACCTGGCAGGCGTTCCTTGACGAAAACGGCGAGGGCGTGCATCATATCGCCTTCTGGGTGTTGGATACCGATGGGGCAGTCCGATTCCTGGGCCGGCACGATATTCCATTAGAACAGCAGGGTTATTTTACGGGCGGCATGTACAGTTATCTGGACAGTTCGGCGGCCTTAGGAGTCCGGCTGGAGTTGTTGGAGAAGAAAGCATAATCACCATGAACGATACTCAGGCGCAGATTCAAAACATTCTCGCCCGCGTCCACGAAGGCGGGCGCATCACTTACGACGAGGGCTTGCTGCTGTACCAGCACGCCGACCTGCTCGACCTGGCCGACGCCGCCAATGCGCGCCGCCAGCAGCTCGTGCCGGGCGATCTCGTCACCTACCTGATTGACCGCAATATCAACTATACCAACGTGTGCGTGACGGACTGCCAGTTCTGCAACTTTTACGCGCTGCCGGGCGACAAACAGAAAGGTTACGTCAACAGCAAACACGTGCTGGGCAAAAAGATCGAGGAGGCGCTGGCATTGGGGGCGACCCGCATCCTGATGCAGGGCGGCCACAACCCCGATCTGCCGCTGGAGTATTATCTCGATCTGGTGGACTGGATTCACCGCACCTACCCGACCATCGAAATCAACGCTTTTTCGCCCAGTGAAATCCAGTACATCGGCGAAATCAGCGGTTTAAGCTGGCGCGAGGTGTTAAGCCGGTTGAAGGCGGTCGGTTTGCAGGGGCTTCCCGGCGGCGGCGGCGAAATCCTGGACGACGAGATTCGCAAGCGCGTCAGCCCCAAAAAGATCATGACCGATGATTGGTTTGGCGTGATGAAGGTCGCCCATGAACTCGGCCTCGTCACGACGGCGACGATGGTGATCGGCTTCCGCGAGGATCTGCGCCACCGGATGAACCACCTCAAACGCCTGCGCGACGAGCAGGACGACAGCCTGCTGCGCTTCGGGGGCGGCTTCAACGCCTTCATTAGCTGGTCGGTGCAGATCGAAAATACGCCGCTGGCGCGCAGCCGTTTCGCCAGCGAATATGGCGCGACCAGCACCGAATACCTGCGCCATACGGCCATCGCCCGCATCTTCCTGGATAACATCCCCCACGTCAGCGCAAGCTGGCCGACGCAGGGCGCGAAGGTCGGGCAGATGGCGCTGCACTTCGGCTGCGACGACTTCGGCAGCACCATGATCGAAGAAAACGTCGTGTCGGCGGCGGGCGCGGTCACGAAGATCAGCCCGGTGATGCTGCCGCGCGAAATTCACCGCCAGATTCGCCAGGCCGGGTTCATCCCGGCGCAGCGCAATACCAACTACGACGTGCTGAAGGTGTTCGAGAAACCGGAAGATGACGATGATTTGCAAAGCATCGAGGCCATCAGCGCGGCAGCGGCCAGCCAGGGCAGCTGGGCGGAACTGACGCTGATTGAGTAGCCGGTAGTCTACAGTAATCAGTCTGTAGTTATTCAGCGCCAGAGAAGGGACAGCGCCGGGGGTTTACATACGCCCCCGGCGCGTTTATTTGCGGCATACCTTTACACCGATTTCACAACATTTTATCGTTTTCTGACAACTTTCAGCGCAAACCGCCGGTACAATCAAATCACAAGCCGGAACCGCCCCATGTTTTTTAATCATACTGCGGCGGCGCTTATCAGGGTCTACCGGGTGGGAAATCGCATGGATAAACGTCGTGAAACAACCGACCTGAAATACCGGACTCGTGTTGCACTTTGCCCGACCTGCGCTCAGGTGTCCCGGTTTACTTTCGTCGGCGAGCAGCACTGGCCGCCCCAGGTGGCGCAGGCCGCCGGACTCGGCCCGCTGGTGCATCTGTGGGTGTGCGGCAGCTGCCAGACCACGCTCACCGAAACGGCGGCGGAAAAATCCACCTGACGCCCCGCCTGCCGCGTAAGCTCATGATTTCAAATCTCACAAACGGCGCTACAATAGAATCGTAGAAGTCGAAATCTTCGCGGATTGCTCGCCAGACAAAGGATGACATCATGCTCCGGCGGTTGATTCTGTACCTCTCGACGGCGGTCTGGGCGCGGCGAATCGTCACCGGCTGGGGACTGGCGCGGCGCGTGGCGCGGCGTTTTGTGGCCGGGGAAACGCTGGACGAGGCCGCCCGCGTCACCCGCGCGCTCAACGGTAAAGGTCTGGCCGTCACGCTGGACTGCCTGGGTGAAAGTATCACAAAGGCGGAAGATACCGCCGAGGTTGTCAGCGCCTACCGCGCGGCGCTGGAACGCATCAGCGCCGACCGGCTGAACGCCAGCATTTCCCTCAAACTCACACACCTGGGGCTGGACATCGGGGAAGACCTGTGTATGGGCAACCTGCGCGCCGTTGTGGAGGACGCTAAAACGCGCGGCGTGCCGGTGACGATTGACATGGAAAGCAGCGCCTACACCGAACGCACGCTGCGCCTGTATCGCACCCTGCGCGACGAATACGCTTGCGACAACGTGGGCGTCGTCATCCAGTCGTATCTGTACCGCAGCGAAGCCGACATGGCCGCACTGGCCGCCGAGGGCGCGCATGTCCGGCTGTGTAAGGGGGCGTATCTCGAACCGGCGGAGGTGGCCTTTCCGCACAAGGCCGACGTGGACGCCAATTATATCAAACTGGCGCGGGCCTACCTGGAAGCACCGCCCCCGGCTTACCTGTGCCTTGCCACCCACGATGAAAAAATGATCTCCGATGCCGAAAACTTCATCCGCCAGCGGGGCATCCCCACCGACCGCTACGAGTACCAGATGCTCTACGGCATTCGCTCATCGCGGCAGGAGGAACTGGCGCGGGCGGGTTACACCATGCGCGTGTACGTGCCGTTCGGCGCGGCCTGGTATCCGTATTTTATGCGCCGGCTGGCGGAGCGCCCGGCGAACCTGTGGTTTTTTGTCCGCAGCGTGTTCCAGCGGTAGCGGCTAACCGCGCACCTGCGCCCAGTAGCCGGTTTGGCTGCCCGGCGGCAGCGTGATGGCATAGATGATGCCGGACGCCCCGCCGACATAGGTGGTATACGAATACCGTCCGGCGGCCTGCCACCCGGCCTGGTAGCCGCGTTCGCCGCCTGTCGCCCAGCCCAGAACGCTTTCCGCCCCGCCCAGTTCCGCCCACAGGCGGCCAAAACCCCGTATGGGGACGGCCAGCCCTTTCGGCGGGACAGCCGTCGGGTCAGGGTCGCCTTCCTGGTAGCGGTCGGCGTAAACGCGCAGGTGGCCGTCGTAGGTCATCACCCAGATTTCGCGCCGGTCGCCAAGCCACATCATCACGCCGTTTTCAAAGGCCTGCCAGGCCGCCGGCACGTAACGAATCGGCTCGACCGGGCAGGTCTGATACCCGGCCACTTCGCCCATCGCATCGTGCGTGCAGACCACTTCTACCGTCACGTCCTCGAACGTGTAGGGGTCGGTATAATCATCGCCGGCCAGCACTTCCAGCCGGTAGCGCACCGGGCCGACATAATAAAAGCCGCCTATGGCCGGGGTGACGTATTCCAGCGGCACGGGCCTGGCGTCCAGCGGGCGTTCGCAGGTTTTTTCTGGCTCCGGCGGGCAGATGTAAAAATAGGCTGTTCGCCCCTCCGCCCGCCAACGGAAGGATATACCCGGCCCGATGTTCTGAACCTGCCTGGCGCTGGCGCTGAACTCAAAAATAGTCGCCCGGCGGGTGGGACGGTCGCCCACTTCGCCCGGCGCGATCCCGGCAGCCGCGCCCGGCGGGAGCCAGATGACCGCGCCCACCGGCAGCGCCGCCGGGTCGTCCAGGCAGTTGAGCGCCGCCACCTGGGTGATGGTCAGCCCGTCCACGCCCACCAGCAGGTCGGCCAGCCGGTCGTGGCGATAAACGCGGTAGGGAAACCAACCGCGCTGGAAGGGCGCGCCGCACACCACCAGGCGCGGGTCGTCCCCCTCCGGCGAAGGGGTGAAACCCGGCGTGGGCGACGGCGTGAAGGTCGCGCTTGGAACCCAAAGCGGGCCGACCGGGGTGGCGGTGGGGGCGGCCTCCTGCGCCAGCGCCCCACCGGCGGCCATCAGCGTTACCATCAAACACAGGACGATCAAGCAACGCATGGTTGTTCCTTTGGTGTTTTCGCCGGCTGCGCGCGTTAGCTGATCGGCGGCAGGCCGAAGTGCAGGCGGATGGCCTGTTCGATTTCGTTGGAAACCGCCGGGTTTTGCAGCAAAAACTGTTTGGCGGATTCACGCCCCTGGCCGAGCAGGCCGTCGTTGTAGCGGAAAAACGCGCCGCGTTTGTCAATGATGCCCAATTCCACGCCCAGGTCTACAATTTCCCCCACCTTGCTGATGCCGCCCTCGTAGAACATCATGTCGAACTCCGCCTCGCGGAAGGGCGCGGCCACCTTGTTTTTGGTGACGCGGACTTTAACACGGTTGCCGATGCTTTCGCCGCCCTGTTTGATGCTCTGGATGCGCCGGATGTCCAGCCGCACGCTGGCGTAAAACTTAAGCGCCCGCCCGCCGCTGGTCGTTTCGGGTGAATTGTGTACGACAACACCATCCACCACGTAGCAGTGATTACCCTCTACTTCAATGTCGAACCGCCTCATGCTGCGTGTCCGAGGTTTCTCATGGATTCTGAGAATAGGCATTGGTACAGATTGCAGCCGTTCGCAGGGATCGGCAAACAGCGGTTTAAATTGACCACGAAATTCGGGCAGCAGTTTGTAATCCATCGAGGGATGTACGTATTGTGCAATCATCTCGTGTAGTACATACGTCCCCTTACGGGTAAAAATGAGATTGCCATTCTGCGCAAGTCCAACTTCCATTCCACGTTCGGTAAACCACTGCTGTAAACGCTCACGCCGTTCTACTTCCAGTCTCTTCACACAAATAGCAGCTCGCGGATGGCGAGGTTTTCCATGTCGGGTTAAGCCACCATAGAGCGTTCCGTCATCCATGTACCAGATTGCTATCGCTAAAGGAGACAGCCGTTCGATTAGGGAGTCTGCCGGGTGTTTCTTGCCGTCCTGGTAGGATTCTGTGTAAATCTTTGCCAACTCGTACATTGGAATCGTGTCAAAACTATGTCCGCCCTTCGAGTTGGTGGCGTGATATTTCACGAGGCTGCCAAACAGCGATTCTTTCCACTTGCAGTATTCGGTCTGTTTGGCTCCATGACCGATGTGCAGCTGTACATTGTAGTCGCTGACATATCTTAAGCTGCCATCACCCAAAGCTGACCCCAGCACAACCTGTTCATGTAGAGGTGTTAGGTAGAATTTCACGGATGTAACCAGCTCATCACCGACATTCAGGTCGCCTGCCGGTCGGTAGCCGTCAGGAGTGAGCAGCATATGATTGGGTGTAACACCAAATTCCCGACGTCCACGCCTCTCGTTGGAATCCACTATGAATTGCAGAAAACGTTCCGCATTGCCATTATCAAACCAGTTAGCAATGCGCCGGGGTTCAAATTCGCGCGTTTTGACGTTGTACGATAACACCTCAACGTCCATCTTCTGGTTAACGATTTTGCCGATTTTTTCGGTTGTGCCATCCGCCAAAACCACGCGCGCGCTGTAATGGAAACAGCCAAACATCACGCCCACTTTTTCGCGGAGTTGATTGGTGAACAGCACGGCTACATTGGAATGTTTGATCGCGCCGGAGAGCTTGCGGAGCGCCTGGCTCATCAGGCGGGCTTGCAGGCCGACGAACGCATCCCCCATCTCGCCTTCGATCTCCGCGCGCGGCACCAGCGCCGCCACGCTGTCCACCACCACCACATCCAGCGCGCCGGAGCGCACCAGCGCCTCGGTGATTTCGAGCGCCTGTTCGCCGGTGTCCGGCTGCGACACATACAGCGTATCCACGTTCACGCCGATGCGTTCGGCATAGGCCGGGTCGAGCGCGTGTTCCATGTCCACGAAGGCGCACAGGCCGCCGCGTTTTTGCGCTTCGGCGATCACGTGCAGGCACAGCGTCGTTTTGCCGGAGCTTTCCGGCCCGTAAATTTCGGTGATGCGCCCGCGCGGGATGCCGCCCACGCCCAGCGCGATGTCGGTCGTCAGCGACCCGCTGGGGATGACCTCCACCGCCAGGTGGGCAGCGTCGCCCAGCCGCACAATCGTGCCGTCGCCGAAACGTTTGGTCAGGTCGCTGAGGGCAGCTTCCAGCGCCTTCACGCGCCCCTGATCGTCGAACGATAGATTTTGGGCTGCCGCATCGTCGGCTTTTTCTTTCTTCTTGGCTGCCACTTTTTTCCCTTTCTTTTCTGCCGGAGCGGGAGCCGTCTCTTCGCCGGAATCGCCGTCAAGATAATCCGTTTCGAGGTAATCTGATTCTGCCAATTTGCCAGCTTCCTGTATATGATAAACATCGAGCGGGTATGTGCCAGATCATTTTAGCACATCCGTTCTAAAAAGACAACTCCTGAGGCGCGAATCTCTAGATGAAAATATACACCAAAACCGGCGATGATGGCACTACCAGCCTGTTTTCCGGCGGGCGCGTTCCCAAAACGCACCTGCGGGTGGAGGCCTACGGCACGGTAGACGAATTAAACTCGGTGCTGGGCGCGGCGCGGGCGCAGCAGCCCACCGCCCAGACCGACGAATGGCTGGCGCGGGTGCAGCGGCAGCTGTTCCACCTGGGGGCAGACCTGGCAACCCCGCCGGACGCCAAAGCCGAGTGGGTGGTGCGGATGGACGCCGCGCCGGTGCTGTGGCTGGAAGCGCGCATTGACGAGATGACGGCGGCGCTGCCGGCGCTGAAGAACTTCATCCTGCCGGGCGGCTCGCCGCCGGCGGCCATGATTCACATTGCGCGGACGGTCTGCCGCCGCGCCGAACGGACGGTGGTGGCTTTGCAGGAGTATGAGCCGGTGGGCGAACACGTGCTGCCGTACCTCAACCGCCTGGGGGATTTTTTGTTCGTGCTGGCGCGCTGGGAAAACCACCAGGCCGGCGTCCCGGACGTGACCTGGACGGTCGGTGATGAATAAGTCATTAAGGTGACGGTACAACAAAAGCTATCGGGTGGGAATTATTGACAGCGCTTTCAGATCAGCTGTACTCCAGAACCGATATTGAAAACTGAGCGAACAAACGAAAGTGCCCGGAATCTCTTGAACATACCGTTAAATGATAGTATTCAGCCGTAGCGGCAATAATGCAATCCGGCAAATGGGGACCTTGCCCTTTTTTAACTGCTCCGGACTCTGTAAGTAGCCTGCGAAGCTCGCCTGCACGGCGGGCAATCGTCACATTGATGAAATATCTTCGGAAGGGTTTTAACAGAGCGGTATGTTGAGAGACTGTCCGAAATTTGTGTTCGCTTATACCTGCCCACAATTCTGCCTCGGTGATGATGGAGTACCCAACCGATACAGGATAAAAACGTGCTTGGTAAAACAACTTTCGCGCCGCCTCGTGTTTCCGAAGCACATCTATAAAAACGGTTGTATCGAATAGGTAACTATTTCCGGGTTCTAAATTCATTGATGTCATCGAGACGTTCATCCCACCCCGAACGTAGGTCACCAAGCCAATCGTCATCTGTATTGGAGTTAGCTCCTATCGCGTCGAGGTTGGCAAGTAAACGCTCAATTTCCTGCCAAATTTTGTCGTGAGGCGAGACTTTATTCGGCGCAATCCGAAATGAGGCAGTGGTAAATGTCATTACGGTTGTGGTTGGAATGACATCTGTTAGATCATAAAGCCATGCATTCTGAGTCACACTGCCTATGGCGGGCATCAGAGCAGGCATACCTGTGAATCTAGAAACAGATGCATGAGGCTGCATCGGGGTAATATAGCTATTCATCAAGGCTTTCCTTTTCATGTGCCGCTTCTTCATCTGACAAGGACTGTGGTGAAATCGGCAAAGTAATACCAAAAGTATCCTCCCACTGAGAAATTCCGTTAATGAGCAGCAGAGCCAGTTCTTTAGCAACACCAACCGGCATAACGATTCTTTGTAACCGTTCCGCCTGGGTATTTTTCCCTAACGTCCTAGGATCCGCCGTCACAAGGTACATATCAAATGTAACCTCATTGACGCCAATATGAAATGTCACGTTGTTTATATAAGTTGTCTCGTTATTTGTTAGGTCTGCGGCCTCAGCAAGGAGTTTATTCAGTCTGTCTTTAGTGGTATTCCTTTGTTCAGACATGCTGCTTCCTTAATCGAAAATCAGAATCACAACGCTAAGCAAGTATCACTTCTATCAACAGATTCTATCACAACAGCGATTTCTCCAATACCTGAGTTTCTGAGATCTTTCAGATAAAAACCGGCTTTTGGAGATATTTTTATCGGCTATCGGCGGCTGACGGCGCTGTAGATTTCGCGCAGGAAGCGGCTGGGGCGCGCTGCCAGCCGCCGCGTTTCGCGGAAGCCGCCCCGCCGGGCGAGTTTTTCCCAGGTGGCATACGAAAGCGGATACGGCACCCAGGCGTTGCCCTGGTCTGTATTGTATTCGACCAGGATGAGACGACCGCCGGGTTTGAGGTAGTTGTACAGCAGGCGCGTCACCGGCTCCTGCTGGCGGACGAAATGCAGCGCGTTCGCCATCACCGCGCCGTCCAGCGGCGGCAGATCAAGCCGGCGCGTGAAATCGGCGGTAATCGTCACCAGTCGGATGCCGGCGAAACGGGCGCGGACGGCGGCTTCCTGTTCGCGCAGCGCGCCCGCGTCCCGGTCTATCGAATAAATTGTCCCGCCCACGCCGATCAGTTCCGCCAGCGCCAGCGTGAACGCGCCCGCGCCGGAGCCGAAGTCCGCCCACACGCCGCCCGGCGCGGGAATGCCGCCCTGTAACAGATTGACATGATCGGCGTGATTCATCGTTTTCCCATCCTACACGGCCATTTTTTGCGTGCCAAGCCGTTCCTTCAAAAACGCCTTGACCACATGCACCGGAATGGCAAAACCCACGTCCGGGCCGGTAATCATGGTGTTGATGCCGATCAAACGCCCGGCGGAGTCCACCACCGGGCCGCCGGAGTGGCCGGGGCGCATGTGCAGATCAAGCGCGATCCATTCGCGCCCCGGCTGCATCTGCCCCACTTCGGGAAGCTGCGCGCCGGCGCCAATAACCACGCCGGACGTGACTGCGCCGATCACGCCCCAGGGATGCCCGACCGCCATCACCCACTGGCCGGGCCGCACCTGCCGCGAGTCGCCCAGGGCGATAGTCGGCAGGCCGGCGGCTTCGACCGAAAGCGCCGCCAGGTCAAGCGGCTCGTCGTAGGCGATCACCGCCGCCGGCAGGCGCTGGCCGCCCGACAGGACGACATGCAGGCCGTGACGCCCCCGGACGACATGCGCGTTGGTGACGATCAGGCCGTCGGGATGCCAGATGGTGCCGGCCCCCGCGCCGCGCCCGTTGACGATCTGCACCAGGCTCGCTTGCACACGCTCAACCGTGTCGGCCAATGTATCATTGAATTGTTGCAAAAGGTTGTTGTCCATATTTGACCTCCGCGTTCCGGGCGGGTTTGGAAACCCGCCCCTACCCGCGTTCGCCAATCGTGATCTGAAGCTCCTGCACCTGCCCGCCGCGCAGGATTCGCACCGCCACACTCTGGCCGATGCGCCCGCCGCCGAGCGAGGATACCAGGTCTTCGCCGTTTTCGATGGTCTGGCCGTCCACCGCCAGGATGGTATCGCCCATGAACAGGCCGCCGCGTTCGGCGGGGCTTTCCGGCTCGACCGACATCACCAGCACGCCGCTTTTCTGGCCGATCTGCTCCGCCAGCGCCTTCGGCAGGCGGGCGGGCTGCACACCGACGCCCAGGTAGCCCCGGCGCATCCGGCCATGCCGGAGCAGGCTTTCCACCACAAAACGCAGTGTGGGCGTCTGCACCGTCAGGCTGGCGCCGCGCATCAGCGCCGAGGTGTTCAGGCCGATGATCTGGCCGGAGGCCGACACCAGCGCCCCGCCGGAAAAGCCGGGGTACATCACCACGTCGGTCTGGGCGAAAAAGTGGGTTTCGTTCGGGCTGTGGCTGAGCGCGCTGATAACGCCCAGCGTGGCCTGGAGCTGTCCGCTCGGACGCCCGACTGCCAGCGCCAGATGCCCCACGCGCACGGCATCCGCTTCTGCCCAGACGGGGACGGTCAGGCCGCCGCTTTCGGCGCGCAGCACGGCTAGGTCGGTGTTTGGGTCGCGCCCGACCAGGGCGGCCTTCGTCTGGCTGCCATCCGGCAGGCCGATGCGAATGTTCTCCTCATGTTCGACGACGTGGTGCGCGGTGACCATCAGCCCGTCCGCCGACCAGACAAAACCGCTGGCAGGCATCCGGCGGCGCGCCTCCACGCGCACGATGCTGCGCCCGGCCTGCTGTACGGCGTCGGCCAGCGCGTCGGAAAGAGTCTGCAAAATATCGGACATTATATCCTCCTCATATGCATTCAGGGATTCTCAGGGCGCTTCAGGTTTAAGTTTATGGTCGCACGAAAGGCGCGGCGGCACATCCGCCCTTTGGAGAGGGGGACACTAGCCAAAAGTGGAGGGGAGGCGATCAGTCCGCGATGACCCGGTACGTCAGCAGGTAGTTCGCGCCGTCGCGGACGAAAGCGATGGTGATATGGCCGCGTTCGGCGTCCGCGGCGGTGATGGGCGAGCGGCCTAAAAAGTCATCGCGGAAAAAATCCTCCTCCCACAGTTCCAGGTAGGATTCGCCAAGCTGCCCGGCAAACTCGAAATCTTTGGGGTTATAGGGCATCAACATCTGCCAGCCCTCCGGGCCAAGCCGCCGCCCCCCGGCGAAGTCGAACTCGCTCACCTGATTTTCTTTCTGGAGACGGTGGTGCATCTTAAAACGCCCGGACGACCACACTTTCGCCCCGTTAAACTTGACGATCATTTCGTCGCCGTCATTCTCCTGGGCTTCGAGGCATTTAAGGTTAAGCAGTTGTACGGTATAGGCCATTTTTCGCATCCAAAATCTATTCACGAATCAACTGCGCGGTGTGCCGCTCCCAGAATACGCCGCCGGCGTACCCCTGGATAGCGGCATCGGCCAGATCAAGCCGTTTTTCGGCCAGGCAGCCGTACAGCGCGTCCAGTTCGACACCCACGTACTGCCGGCCCAGTTTTTTCGCCACCACCGATGCTGTGCCAGAACCCAGGAACGGGTCAAATACCACGTCGCCGGGGTTGGAACTGGCGAGGATGATTTTGGCGAGCAGTTTTTCCGGCTTCTGCGTGGGGTGGTCGGTGTTTTCCGGCATAGACCAGAACGGCACGGTGATGTCCGTCCACAGGTTAGAAGGCGCGGTCAGCCGGAAGCCGCCCTGCTCGGTTCGCTGCCAGTCCTTCGGCTGCCCGTCCGGCGTGGTATAGGGCGCGATCACCCGGCGTTTGAGCCGCACCGCGCCGGCGTTGAAGGTGTAGGCATCCGACACAGTGCAAAACCAGATGTCCTCGGAGCAGTTTTTCCAGTTGGCTTTGGCGCCCCGGCCTTTCTCGCGCTCCCAGGTGATGCGGCTGCGGAGGATAAACAGCGGCTCCAGCGCCATCTGTATCGCCGCCGCCGAGCGCCAGTCGCCGCAGATGTACACCGAGGCGGTCGGCTTGAGCGTCCGCGCCAGCTTCGGCAGCCAGCTTTCCAGCCAGCGCCGGTAGTCACCGGTGGAGCGGCGGCGGAAAACCGCGCCGTTGAAGGTTTTGGTCAGGTTGTAGGGTGGGTCGAGGAACAGCAGGTCAACGAAACCGGCGGGCAGCCAGTCCAGGATGGTGAACAAGTCCCCCTGGATGGTGCGGTTGAGGATGTCCCCCGGCGCTGCTGGCCCGGACAGCCGCAGCAGCCGCGCGCCGTAAAACTGCCGCTCGGCCTCGGTCAGCGTCAGGGTGCGGTTGCGGGGCGCGCGGGGCATTTCACCATACCCTGCCGCGCGCGGCCACCGGCCACACCACTTCGATCTGCTCGTCCCGCACGCCGTACAGCCGGTTGTGCAGGTTGCTGACGACGCAGGTATGCGCCGGGATGATATGCAGCCGGTCGCCGATCACGGGGCGGTCGTCGCAGGCGCTCAGGTCTACGTAGGCGTGTTCTTCGTTAAGTTTATAAATGCGCGCGTTGGGGTATTCCAGGATGAACCCGTGCAGGCCGTCCACGCTGTCCAGCGCCAGCGTTTTGCTGCCGGCATCCAGGATGGCGCGGTCGGGCGTGGGGCGGCTGACGACCGTCGCCAGGACGGCCATCGCGCAGTCGTCCAGCGCCGCCCAGCCTTTCGAGACGGTCGCCCAGTCGTTAAAAATATACGTGCCGACGCGGATTTCGGTCAGCTCTGGGATTTCGTGGGCGTGGAAGGCCGCGCCCGTGCCGCCGCCGCTGACCACATCCACGCCGATTCCGGCATGGTTCAGCCGGTCAAGCGCTTCTTGCAGCAGCGGACGGATGGCGGGGTTACTCGGATACAGCAGCAGGCCGGCGAAGTGCAGGTTCGGCTCGGCGTCAATGCGCTGCGCCAGCGTCACGACTTCATCCACCGGCGCGCCGGCCCGCTCGATTTCGGTCGCCAGTTCGACCATCACGCGCAGGGTAAGGTCTTCGGCCCCGGCGGCGTCGGCCAGCCCGGCGATAACCGTAAGATGATCGGCGGAAACCGTTACCCGGTTATACATCGCCAGGTCAACCAGCCGGGCGGTTTTGGCCGCGCCGACGATGTTATACGGGATTTGCAGATCGTTAAAACCCGCGCCGGCGAACACCTCGGCTTCGCTGATCTTCTGGCAGGCGATGCCGACCGCGCCGGCTTCGATCTGCAAGCGGGCGATTTCCGGGCATTTGTGGGTTTTGATGTGCGGGCGGAAGGCCAGCCCATGCTGGTCGCAGTAATCCTGCATCCGGGCGATGTTGCGCTCCATCCGGTCGAGGTCTATCAGGACGCTGGGGGTTTCGAGTTCATCTACGTGCATGGCGGCGCTCCTGTAGGGACACGAGGCGTGCGACAGAGTATGGCCGGAAAAACGCGGATTCGCAACGCTCAGGCGTTCAGTTCGATACGCAGAACGCGCGGGCCGGTTGGCCGGTCGGGGTAGGGGCTGCCACCCGCCGGCTCCAGCGAAAGGCCAAAAGCCCGGTATTCATCCACCGGTTTTTCGAGCGGCACGATCAGGTAGTTCGTCCCTGCCGGGTCGTCAAAGCGGAACAGGCCGCCGCTGCGAACGCCGCCGGCGTCCACCAGCCAGAGCTGGAAAGTCTGGTCGGCCTCGATGGGCGGCAGCGTTTGCACCCGGATAACGGCGGCGCGTCCGTCGGCGCTGGCGACCAGTTCGCCGCTGGTGGTTTCCTGCAAACCCGGCTCAAGCGGGTAGCGGCGCGCGCCGGATTCGCCGGTAATGCGCCGGTAAAGCGCCGCGCCGGGGTCGGCGGGCGTCCGCAGCACGGTCAGCGCCCCCAGCGCCACCAGCAGCAGCGCCGCCATACCCACCAGGGCCGGCAGCCAGGGGCGGCGCGCGCGCGGTTGGGGATTCGCGGCGCGGTCGGCGGCCAGCCGGCGGCGCAGGTCGTCCTGCAAACCGGCGGGCGCGGGGCGGGCGGGCGCGGCCAGCGCCAGCGCACTGGTGATGCGTTCGTAATCCGCCAGCAGTTGGCGCGCTTCGGCGTCGGCGGCCAGCAGCGCCTCAACTTCGGCGCGTTCGTCCGGGTCGAGCGCCCCCAGCGCGTAGGCAGGGATCAGGTCTAACAGGTCTTCTCGGTTCATTGTTCACTGATTCGCTGTCGGAATGGCCGCCTTGTGACCGGCCAATGGTCAAAACCCATTACTATGTATTACAACGAATCGCTGCCCGCCGGTTTTACTTCCGCCAGCCAGATTTGCCGCAGTTTTTGCATCCCCAGGCGCAGGCGGGTTTTGATCGTGCCGAGCGGAATGCCCAGCATTTCGGCTAGGTCGGTATGCGTCAGGCCGTAAAAATAGGCCAGTTCGATCAGGTCGCGCTGCTCCGGCTGAAGCTGGTCGAGCGCGGAAACCAGCGCCCGGCGCAGATCGCTGCCGTCCGCCGTCAGTGTATGTTCCCACAGGTCGGGGTCTTCGTCCATGAACAGCAGCCCGGCCTGGGGTTCGCGCCGCTGCCGGCGGCGGAAGTGGTCAATCGCCAGCCGCCGGGTTATGGTCAGCAGCCAGGTCACAAAATGGCCTTTTTCCGGGTCATACGAAAAGGCTTTTTTCCACAGCCGCCAGAACGTATCCTGGGTGACTTCCTCGGCGGCCATCGGCTCGTTAAGCACCCGGTAGGCCACCGAGTACACCAGCGGCGCATACCGGGCGTGCAGCGCCACCAGCGCCTCTTCGTCGCCGGCCTGGATTTGCTGGAGCAGGACATCATCGGGGGTGTGGCTCATCGCCGCCGGGGCCGTCTCGTCTGGGATCAAAACCGTTTGCATTATAACACAGCCGCATAAAAACAGCGGGCGAACCCGAAGGCTCGCCCAGAGTAGGGACACGCTTGCTTGTGCGCGTTCTGCGCGTCCGGCGCGGCGCGGCTTAAGGCGCGGCGACAGACCAGACTTCGCGGAAGTTATGGCCGGTGGTATCGCCCGGCACGACATCGTTGATCCAATAATACAGCGGCATCCCGTTATACGTCACCTGAAGGCTGCCGTCGGCGCGTTCGATAGTCCCCACTTCGCCGTTCACGCCGTCGCCAACAGTCGGCTGCTGGTTTGTCCCGACGGTCAGCGGCGGCCAGTTGGCGGCGCACTGGTCAACGCAGCTGCTCACGCCCGGCTCGTCGTTGGCGAAGACGTACAGCGTCATGCCGTTGGGGCCGACCAGGAAATCGCCCAGGTCATCGCTGCTGCTGATCGCCAGCGTGGGCGGCTGGACGACAAACCACACTTCGTTGAAGTTGTGGCCGGTGGCATCGCCGGGTTGAGCGTCGTTCACCCAGAAGTACAGCGGCATCCCGTTATAAGCCACCTGGAGGCTGCCGTCGGCGCGCGCGAAGGTCGTCAGTTCCCCGGCCACCCCCGGCTGGAGCGTGGGCGTTTCGCCCTCGGCGGCGGTGAGCGGCGGCCAGTTGGCGGCGCACTGGTCAACGCAGCTGCTCGCGCCGGCTTCGTCCCTGGTGAACATATACAGCGTCATGCCGTTCGCGCCAACCAGGAAATTCCCCAGTTCGGCGCTGCCGCCCAGGCTGACGGTCGCGGGTTTGGCGACAAACCAGACTTCGTTGAAGTTGTGGCCGGTGGCATCGCCGGGTTGAGCGTCGTTCACCCAGAAGTACAGCGGCATCCCGTTGAACGTGACCTGGCTCGTGCCGTCCGCGCGGGCGATCACCCCCAGCATTCCGGGGATTCCGGCGGCCAGGCTGGGCCGTTCGCCCTCGGCGACGGTCAGCGGCGGCCAGTTGGCGGCGCACTGGTCAACGCAGCTGCTCGCGCCCGGCTCATCCTTAGCGAACACATACAGCGTCATGCCGTTCGCGCCGACTAAAAACGCGCCCAATTCATCGCTGCCGCCCAGGTTCACGGTCGCCATGCCGTCGTCCTGCGCCAGCACGGGCAGGGCGGCCAGCAGCGCCGCCGCGACTATCAACATCCATTTCCAGTATTTCGCCATCGTTTTATTTCCTCCTCACATTGTTCCGGCCAATAAACGAGTGTTTGGTACTTGCTTGCGTTGGAAAATACGCCGCCGCGCGCGCTTCTGGATTGCCGGTGAAGATGAGCGGTTGATGAGTGAATAAAGGCGCGATGGTGGCGAAGAAACCCAAATCCCCCAATTCTTGGGGCGTTCATGCGGTTTTTTCACGGTCGTCTCATGTTGGCCGAATATATTGATGCTTACAAAGTAGAAAGGACTATAACAATGGCGATTGTGCTGTTTGTTTTTGGCGCGTTTCTGTATTTCACCCGGCGGTTCAGCTTTGGCAGCCTGCGTACCGAAGGCCGCCACGTCCGGGCGGCGGGGGTGGTGCTGATGTCCCCCGTGATTTTCACTTTCGTCCTCAGCCTGTTCGCCGGTATGGTCTTCGGCAGCAGCCTGGACACGCTGGTGCTGCTGTTTAACGTGCTGGCGATGGTGGAGCTGGCGCTGCTGTTCGGTTCGGCTTTCGTGGCCTACCTGCTGATCGCCAACCCGCCGAACGCGCCGCGCCTGCCGGGCATCCTGGGTGACATCCAGCAGGAGCGGCAGGGCGAGCAGCCCCCGGCAGCGGCGGAAGCCCCCGCGCCGCGCCGTCCCGCGCCGGAGAGTTTCCCCACCATCCTGACGGTGGCGCAGGCCGCCCGCTACCTGAACGTGAGCGAGGCCGACATCATCAATCTGATCGAGGACGGCAAACTGGCCGCCGCGCGCATCAATTACACTTACCGCATCGCCCGCTCCAACCTGGACGAACTGCTGGCCGCCCGCGAGCCAAGCGCCGTTTAAGCCCGTAAACCCGGTAGGCTAAATTGACCAACGGGACGTATAATGGGATACGTCCCGTTTTTGATTCACAGGTTGTGCCGTGAAGGGAATCACCGTACTTCGTAAACTGCTGCTGGGACTGCTGCTGCGCTGCCCGAACTGCGGGCGCGGGCGGCTGTTCGACGGCCTGTTCAACCTGTTCAGGATGGAGGCCACCTGCCCGGACTGCCACGTGCGCTACGAGCGGCAGTCCGGCGAGTCCATCGGCGGCACGCTGATTAACCTGTGCCTGGCCGAAGTGCTGTCGGTCGGCGGCTATTTCGCCACCCAGGCGGCTTTCGCCCCGCCGCTGGCCTTCCAGCTTATTTTCTGGATCACGTTTAATATCGTGTTCATCGTGCTGTTTTACCGCCACGCGCGCGGCCTGTGGGTGAGCATCGCCTACCTGACCGGCGGCGTCTACCCCGACGCGGATGCCCGGCAGCGGCATACGGGGACGGATGAACGATGAAAATCGTTCGCTTCAGCCAGCACGCTCTGGATAAACTTGATCTGCTTGCGAAGCGAGGTTTTACCGTGACACAGGCGGCGGTCATCGAAACTTTACAGTTTCCCGATAAAGTCGAGAGCAACAAATACCCATCCATTGCCCAACGTCGAATTAGTGAACGTCTGGTTTTGCGCGTGGTATTTACAGAAGACGAAGAAAAGCTATTTGTGGTGACGTTTTATCCAGCAGAGCGGAGACGTTATGAAGATTAAATACAGCCGGGATGTTGACATTTTGATGCTCGAATTGGATACGGATGCGCCGATTAGCCACGCGGAGCATGTCGGGCAAACCATCATTCATCTCAGCCCCGATCATGAACCTGTGCTGATCGAGATTCTTCAGGCGCGTGATTTTGTGAGCGCATTGGTAGATGCCGTCATGCAGCCGGACGCAGCGCCCGGCAGTCGAGTATGAAAAGCTGTATAACAGATCAAGCAGGGTCAAGATGCCGCTCGCCAAATGCCTGATCGCCAATCGCGGCGAAATCGCCGTTCGTATCATTCGCGCCTGCCGGGAACTGGGCATTCGCGCCGTCGCCGTGTATTCCGAGGCCGACGCCAATGCCCGCCACGTCCAGCTTGCCGACGAAGCCTACCTGATCGGCCCGGCCAGCCCTGCCGAGAGCTACCTGCGGATAGATAAGCTGCTTGATACCGCGCGCGCGTCCGGCTGCGACTGTGTGCATCCGGGTTACGGCTTTCTATCGGAAGCCGAAGCCTTCGCCCAGGCGGTGCTGGACGCCGGATTGACCTGGGTCGGGCCGGGGCCGGATGCTATTCGTTTGATGGGCGTCAAAACCGAGGCGCGCGCCCTGATGCAGCGTGCCGGCGTGCCGCTGGTGCCGGGTTTCCAATCCGACCAGGCCGGCGACGCGGCGCTGATCGCAGCGGCGGAGTCTATTGGCTTTCCGGTGATGGTCAAAGCGGCAGGCGGCGGCGGCGGCAAGGGCATCCGCGTGGTTTACGACCCCGCGCGCCTGCCGGAAGCCCTGGCATCGGCGCGCCACGAGGCCGAACACGCCTTTGGCGACCCGCGCCTGTTCCTGGAAAAATACATCGAAAACGCGCGCCATATCGAAATTCAAATCCTGGCGGACACATACGGCAGCACGCTGCACCTGTTCGAGCGTGAATGCAGCGCCCAACGCCGCCACCAGAAAATCGTCGAGGAGTCGCCCTCGCCGCTGCTGACGCCGGAGCAGCGCGCCGGCATGGGTGAAGCGGCGGTCAGCGCGGCGCGCGCCGTCGGTTACGTCAATGCCGGGACGGTAGAGTTCATCGCCACGCCGGGCGGCGAGTTTTACTTTTTGGAGATGAACACGCGCCTTCAGGTCGAACATCCGGTGACGGAAATGGTCACGGGCGTGGACATCGTTAAACTTCAGTTCGCCGTCGCCGCCGGGGAGCCGCTGCCCTTCGGCCAGAACAGCATCACACAGCGCGGCCATGCCATCGAATGCCGCATTTATGCCGAAGACCCGCGCAGCGGCTTTTTACCGGCGGTGGGACGGCTGGCGCGTTTTCTGCCGCCGGAAGGGCCGGGCATCCGGGTGGACTCCGGCGTGCAGTCCGGCGACGACATCACCATCCACTACGACCCGATGATCGCTAAAATCATCGTCTATGACGCAGCCCGCCCGGCGGCCATCGCCCGGATGCAGGCGGCGCTGAACCGGACGGTCATCCTGGGAACAACCACCAATATCGCCTTTTTGCGGTCGCTGCTGGCGCACCCGGCTTTCCTGGCCGGCCAGGTGGACACGCGCTTCGTGGACGATAACCTGGCGGCGCTGCTGCCGGACGTGCCGCCCCTGCCGGATGCGGTTCTGATCGCGGCGGCGCTGATGGATTCGCAGGCGCAGGCCGGCGGAAACGGCGGGCCGCCGTCCCCGGCTGCCGGTTCTGACCCCTGGTCGCGGGCGGATGGCTTTCGCTTAGGCGCGGAAAACTGAACCTGGAAGGCTGCAAACGATGACCCCGAATGTCACCCGCACCGCGCGATCCGCGCTGATAAGTCCCTGGATGGTTGTGCTGATTTTCTGCCTGGTTTACCTGGGTCTGATCTTTTTCGCCAACCAGTCCGACCCGGAGGTGTTCGTTACCATCGGGACGTGTTATGCCTCGTGCGACGGCTTCGATTACTGCACGGCGGACGAAACCAACGGTTACGATGGGCAGTTCGCCTACTACATCGCCCGCGACCCGGCCAACGCCGCCCCCTGCCTGGACGTGCCGGCCTACCGCTACCAGCGGATTTTGCTGCCGGTATTGGGGCGGCTGCTGGCATTCGGCCAGGAAGCCTGGATTCCCCTGGCTTTTGTGGCGATCAATCTGGCTGCGCTGGTGGGTTCGACCGCGCTGTTGAGCGATCTGCTGGCCGGGCTGCGCGCCAACCGCTGGTACGCGCTGGTGTACGGCCTGTTTGTGGGTATGGTCATCAGTGTGCGCCTCAGCACCACCGAACCGCTGGCTTATGGGCTGGTGGTGCTGGCGCTGTGGTGGGAACGGCGCGGGCGCTCCGGGTGGGCGGCGGCGGCGTTTTTGCTGGCGGCACTGGCGAAGGAAACCACACTGGCTTTTGTGGCCGGCTACCTGCTTTACGACGTGCTGGAACGGCGCTGGCGGCACGCGCTGACGCTGGCGCTGGTGGTGGGTCTGCCGTTCGCGCTGTGGCAGCTTGGCCTGTATCTGTGGTTAGGCGCGTTCGGGGCGGGTTCGGGCGGGGCGGGTAATTCGCCGTTTGAAGTTATCCCGTTTAACGGTTTCTGGCGGGTAGCTTACGATCCCAGCGGCAGCCTGGCGGTATTTCTGCTCTTCAGCCTGTATACTATACCGGCAGTCATCCTGCCCAGTCTGTGGGGGATGTGGGCTGCGCTGCGCGAGCTGTGGCGCGCGCCGCGCCACGAATACGCCGGCCTGCTGCTGGTCAACGCGGCGCTGATGGCTTTCGTGCCGTTTTCGACCTACCGCGAACCGCTGGGGCTGTTCCGCTTTCTGGTCGGGCTGGTACTCAGCCATCTGCTGTATGCCGCGCTGCGTTTTCCGCGCCGCCGACCGCTGCGTTACAGCTGGCTGTGGCTGGCATTGTTGTATTATCTGGCTGCCGGATAAATCTCAAGGAGCGTGCTGTATGTTAAAACGATTGTTTGTGCTGCTGGCGATCTGCGCCCTCGCCTTCACCGCCGCCGCGCAGGAGGACGCGCCGCACGAAATCTATACCGTGCTGGATTACGGCAGCGAAGCCTTCGAGCCGGAACTGTGGCGGATGGCCGCCGCCGAGGAGTCGACCACCTATACCTCGGCGCTGTGGCGTTACAAACTGGACGAAGAATTTTTATTCTTTTTCCTGTACCTGCACTTCGACGGCGGCGCGACCGAAGAAGCCGTCAGCAGTTATTTCAGCGGCGATAACCTGTCCGCGCTGCTGGCGAATTACGAACCCTGGCGGCAGACCGGAACCTGCACCATCGGCGACGTGACGATCTACGAGTTCGCCAGCAAAGTCGGCGAGCAGCGGCGCATCCTGCGATACTGGGTGCAGGTCATCACGCCGACGCGCGTGCTGGGCGTAAACGCCGCCGCGCCGGAAGACCTGGCCGAAGCTTTCGACGAATACGCCGCCCGGCTGTTCCCGGAGGCGGTTTCCTGCGAGATGGCCGGATGATCTTCCACTACCAGTACGACGGCCAGCCCGCCGGCGTCCGCCTGGAGCGCCAGCCGGACGGCTCGTATCGGGCGACCATCGGCGACCGCGTGTATAGCGTCCGGGCGCAGCCGCTTAATGACGGCGGCTGGCTGCTGGCGCTGGATGACCGGCGCGTGGTCGTGTACGGCGCGGCGGCAGGCGGCGCGCGTTTCCTCAGCCTGGATGGGCTGGATTATACCCTGGCCGTGCCGGAAAAACGCGGCGCATCCCGCAAGCGCGCTGCCGGGGGCGGCGATCTGACGGCGCAGATGCCGGGGCAGGTGATGGCCGTGCTGGTGGACGAAGGCCAGACCGTCGAACGCGGGCAAACGCTGGTGGTGCTGGAAGCCATGAAGATGGAAATCCGCGTGAGCGCGCCGGGGAATGGCCGGGTTAAAAGCCTGCTGGTTCGCCAGGGCGACGTGGTGGAGCGCGGCCAGCGCCTGCTGGAGATCGAATAGAACTATGTCCGGCATCTGCGGCATCGTGGACTTATCAAAACAGGGGCGGGCCGACCCGGCGCTGGCGCGGCGTATGGCGGCGGCGCTGCGGCATCGCGGGCCGGACGGCGCGAACTTTTACGAACTGCCGGATATGGCGCTGGGTGTTCAATACCGTAAGATCATCGGCGGGGCGGCCCAGCCGTTCGCTAACGAAGACCGGACGATTGTCCTGGTTCACGACGGCGAGGTGCCGAATTACCGCGAACTGCGCGAGGCGCTCAAACGCCGCAACCACATCTTCCAGACCGACGGCAGCGGCGAAACGCTGGCGCACCTGTACGAAGAATATGGCCTCAACCTGTTCGCCCACCTGCGCGGCGCAGTCGCTTTTGCGCTGTGGGACGGGCAGGCCGGGCGGCTGGTGCTGGCGGCGGATTTGGTGGGGCTGAGGCCGCTGTACCTGCACGAGCGCAGCGGGCGGCTGTTGTTCGCCAG
>QUBZ01000148.1 GCA_014338005.1 Chloroflexota bacterium
CCGGCCCGGTTGAACTACAGGTCAATGGCGATACGCATCGTGCCGTCTTTGGGCGTGCCTTGAAGCTGGAAGCCCAGCCGCTCGCACACGCGGCGCATCTCCACGTTGTCGCCGATGATCGTGCCGACGATCCGCCCCACCCCTTCCTGGCGGCCCACTTCCAGCAGCCGCTGGAGCAGCTCCGTACCCAGGCCGCGCCGTTGGTAAGCGTCCGACACCAGAATGGCGAATTCTGCCTCGCTCGTGCCATGAATTTTGATGAGCCGCGCCGCCGCGATGATCTGCCGGTCTTTAGTGGCCGGGTTGATATTTTCCGCCACCAGCGCCATTTCGCGGTCGTAATCAATGAAGCAGATGCGAATCAGCCGTTCGTGTTCGATGCGCTGGCTGAGTTTCATCGGGTAAAAATAGCGCAGGTAAACGCTGCGTTCTGACAGCGTTTCGTGGAACTTGACCATCAGCGGCTCGTCCTCCGGGCGAATCGGGCGGATGAGAATCTCGCTGCCGTCTTTCATCGTCCAGGGTTTGATGTACTGCGACGGATAGGGACGAATCGCCAGTTTGGGCAGTTTATCCTCGGTCACTTCCGGCCCGTACAGCACCACGCGGGCATCCAGCGCCGTCAGCCGCTCCGGCGAGGCCAGCAGCGGGTTGATGTCAATCTCTTTAATCCAGGGCTGCTCGACCACCAACTGGCTGAAGCGCACCATCAACCGCTCCAGCCCCGGCAGGTCTACCGGCGGTTTGCCGCGCACGCCCTTCAGCGCCTTGTAGATGGTGGTCTGTTCCATCATACGGCGCGCCAGCGTGGTATTCAGCGGCGGCAGCGCCAGCGCCCGGTCTTTAAACACCTCCACCAGCGTGCCGCCCATGCCGAACAACAGCACCGGCCCGAACTGCGGGTCGGGGCTGGCCCCGATGATGAGTTCGTAACCGTCCAGTTTAATCATCGGCTGGACAGAAACACCCAAAAAGTCGCCGGCGCTGGCCTTCTGCGTGACCGCCGTCTGGATGGCGCGGAAGGCTTCGCGCACGGCTTCGGCGCTGGTCAGGTTCAGTTTCACGCCGCCCACGTCGGTTTTGTGGGTGATGGTTTCGGAATGCAGCTTCAGCACCACCGGGTAGCCCATCTGCTCGGCGGCGGCCACCGCGTCGTCCTCGCCGGCGGCCAGCGCCATTGGCACAGTCGGAATGTCGTAGGCGGCCAGAATTTGTTTCGATTCGGCTTCCGTCAGGATGGTGCGTCCCTGCCGGCGCGCGTCAGTGATGATCTGTTCCACCTGCGCCCGTTTGGCGTCCTGCTCCTCAGAGCCGGGCGGCAGGATGGGCGTTTCGTACAGGCCGCGCATGTTGTAGGTCAGCCGCCACATATTGTTAAAAACGCGGGTGGCTGTGTCCGGGTAAGCGAAAGTGGGGATGTTGGCGCGGTTGAGGATTTTCACACCTTCGGCCACATCCTCACCGCCCATCCAGCTTGCCAGCACCGGCTTGCCCTTGATCTGCGCGTAGGGTTTGAGGTGTTCGGCGGTCTGGGTGGGGTCGGTCATGGCCTGCGGCGTAAGGATGACCAGCAGGCCGTCGCTGTTGGGGTCGCGCGCGGCGATCTCCAACGCCTGGGCGTAACGCTCCGGGCTGGCGTCGCCCAGGATGTCAATCGGATTGCCATGACTCCAGGGGCCGGGCAGGAAGGCATTCAGCTCGCTCATCGTTTGGGGCGAAATAATGGTCAGTTCGCCGCCTTCGGTGATGAGCGCGTCGGTCGCCAGCACGCCGGGGCCGCCGGCATTGGTGAGGATGGTCAGGCGGCGGCCTGCCGGGCGCGGCTGTTTCGCCAGCACTTCAACGGTCGAAAAAACATCGGCCACGCTGTCCACGCGCAGCACGCCCACGCGCCGGAAAGCGGCTTCCAGCACTTCGTCGCTGCCGGTCAGCGCGCCGGTATGCGAAGCGGCGGCCTGGGCGGCGGCTTCGGTGCGGCCCGCTTTAATGACGATAATCGGTTTGCTGAGGGCGACTTCCCGCGCGGCGGACAAAAACGAGCGGGCATTGCCGATGGCTTCCATGTAAATGACGATGCTCTGGGTGTTCGGGTCGTCGCCCAGGTAATAAATCAGGTCGCCCCAATCCACATCCAGCATCGAGCCGATGGAGATAAAGGCGCTGAAGCCGACGTTTTCGGTGAAACTCCAGTCCAGCACCGACGTACACAGCGCGCCGGACTGGCTGATGAAGCCGACATTGCCCTTGAGCGCCATGCGGGCGGCGAAGGTGGCGTTGAGGCCGTAATAGGGCATCATCACGCCCAGGCAGTTCGGCCCGACAATACGCATTTTGCCCTCGGCGTATTCCATGATCTGGCGTTCCAGCGCCGCGCCTTCCGGGCCGATTTCCTTAAAACCGGCTGAGATGATGATCGCGCCCGGAATGCCCAGGTCTACGCAGTCTTTTATCAGGGACGGTACGGCTTTGGCCGGCGTCACCAGCACGGCCAGATCAACCTGGTCGGGGACGGACTGAATATCCGGGTAAGCTTTGACGCCCAGCACGCTGGGGCGTTTGGGGTTGATCGGAAATACCGCGCCGCCAAACGGGTTGGTGATGAGATTCCACATAATCGTGCGTCCGACCGAACCGAGGTTTTCCGTCGCGCCGATGACGGCCACGTTTTTGGGGCGGAAGATGGCATCAAGCGTCTGGTGTTTATAGGGGGCGCGCCCAACGTCGGGGATGACGATTGGCGCGGTTGTCTCTTGCATGAGTAAATATCCTTTCAGATTTTCCTGCATCCAGGCACGGCCTGTTCCCTCATAGCATTGTAACGCTAAAAACGCCGGCTACAATGTGTCATCCATCGGTATTTAAGCATAACATTCGGGCTGCGCTGTGTTTCGAGTTCCGGGTTCAGAGTTCCGAGTTATTGCGAATGCCTGGAAAACGAAAAGGCGCGGCGGCTAATCGCAACAAAACGAAAAGGTGAATCCCGAACATCCCCCGGTTTTATCGCTGCCCGCTGCCGGTTATTATAATATACACTAAATGCACGGGTGGAGGGATATATGGCGGACGTGTTTATCTCGTATTCGCGTAAGGATGCGGATTTCGTGCGGCGGCTGCACCAGGCACTGGCCGAGCAGGGGCGGGACATCTGGATTGATTGGGAGGACATCCCGCTGACCGCCGACTGGTGGCGCGAAATCTGCACCGGCATCGAGGCCGCCGATACATTTATGTTCGTCATTAGCCCGGACTCGGTGCGTTCGGACGTGTGCCGCCGGGAGATCGAACACGCCGCCGCCGCCCACAAACGTTTTATCCCCATCCTGAGGCGCGACATCACCGACGACGCCGACAAAACCCTGGTGCATCCGGCCATCCACACCCATAACTGGGTGTTCTTCCGCGACGGCGACGATTTCGACCGCTCGTTTCAGGCGCTCATTCAAGCCATCGAAACCGACCTCGGTCACGTGCGGGCGCATACCCGACTGCTGGTACGCGCCAAAGACTGGGAAACGCGGGGCCACGACTCCAGTCAACTGCTGCGCGGCAGCGACCTGGCCGAAGCCGAAGCCTGGTTATACGCCGGGGCAGGCAAAAAACCGCTGCCCGGCGACCTGCACCGGTCGTATATCGCGGCCAGCCGCAAAGCCGAAACCGCCCGCCAGCGGACGATCGTCGGCGCGCTGACCGGCGGCCTGGTGCTGGCGCTGGTGCTGGCCGTGATCGCCTTTTTCCAGTGGCAGGCCGCCGCCCGCAATGCCGCGCTTGCCAACGATAACGCCGCTACAGCCACCTTCGCGCTCGGCCTGGCTGCCGACAGCGCCGCAACGGCGGTAGCCGCCGCCGCCACCATCGAAGGCTTCATCGCCAAAACGACTATCTCGCGGGAAAGCGTACCCGATGAAGGCGGGCGCGTGAGCGTCCGCAGCGCGCCGGGGGTAGATAACCCGGTCGTGTACTGGGTGAACTATGGCGACGAGGTATCGGTGCTGGGCAAAAGCGAATCCGGCGACTGGTATCTGATCGAGCGCGCCGCTGATGGGCAGAAACAGCGCGGCTGGATTTACGCCCCGGCCACAGGGGAAACCCCGCCGCTGGTTATCGAAGTGCCGGTGGTGCGCTGGTAGTGGCAACATGGTGTCATAAGCAGGCCGGAATTGCGTGTTCTATCCGCGATATTGTAAGATAGCACGAAAGCTCCTGCGGATACGAGGATGGAACCGGCCATGCCACACGTGTTTATCTCTTACTCCCGTAAGGATGTAGACTTCGCGGCGCATCTGCACGAAGCCCTGGCCCAGCGCCAGAAAGACGTATGGCGAGACAAGGAGGACATCCCGCTGACCGCCGACTGGTGGCAGGAGATTTGCGCCGGCATCGAGGCTGCCGACAACTTCCTGTTTATCATCAGCCCGGACTCGGTGCGTTCGGACGTGTGCCGCCGGGAGATCGAACACGCCGTCAGCAACAACAAACGCCTTGTGCCGGTTAACTACCGCGAAGTGACCGACCCCGCCGACAAACCGTTGATGCACCCGGCGTTGAACAGCCATAACTGGGTGCCGTTTGCCGCCGACGAGGATTTTGATACCTTCTGCCAGACGCTCATCGCGGCGCTGGATACCGACCTGGAATACGTGCGCGGGCATACACACTTCCTGGTGCGGGCGAAGGAATGGCAACGGCGGAAGCGGCTGCCCGGTTTCCTGCTGACGCGCAGCGAAATGCGGGAAGCCCGCCGGTGGCTCAAAAACGGCGCAAACAAACAGCCGCCGCCGACCCACGAACACCGCGAATTTATCCGCGCCAGCCAGCGGGAATTAAATCGCCAGCGGGCTTTTCGCATCCTGCTGCTGGCGCTGATGATGATCTCCGGCGCGCTGGCGTTTGTCGCCGCCGGGCTGTGGATCACTGCTGAAGACAACGCTGCCGTTGCGCGGCGGAACGCCGCCGCCGCCCAGGCCGCCGAAGCGACCGCCGTTTTGCTGGGCGAACGGTCGCTATCGCTGTCGCTGGCGGCGCAGTCCCAGCTTGAACTCAGCGGCAGCCAGCAGGAGCTTCCCGCCATCCTGGGTCTGGAGGCGCTCGCCAACTACCCGCCCACCTGGCAGGCGGAACGCGCGCTGGGGCTGGCCGTGCTGAACAGCCGCCTGCAGCACCTGTTCGTCGGGCATACAGATATGGTTTTTAACGCCACGTTTTCGCCGGATGGCGCGCGCGCACTCACGGCCAGCGCCGACTTCACCGCGCGATTGTTGGACACGCGCACCGGCGCGGAACTGGCGCGTTACGAAAGCCCGGACTCGCCCATCTTCAACGCGCGGTATTCACCGGACGGCCGGCGGATCGCCCTGGGACTGTCATCCGAAATCGTCATCCTCGATGCCGACCTGGGCGAAACCCTGCTTGTTATACCCGACGATACACTGATCGGCCTGGCGCTGGCCTGGTCGCCGGACGGCAGCAAAATCGCCGCCAGTGTGACGAGCGAGGAAATCGGCGACCGCGCCGCCGTGTGGGATGCCGAAACCGGCGAGCTGCTGGCCGTCACCGACGCGCTTGATGACCTGGTGCTGAACCTGGACTGGTCGCCGGACGGCACACGCCTGGTGACGGCGGGCGGCGCGGACACCCTGGCGATCATCTGGGATGCCGAAACCGGCGAACACGTCAAAACGCTGGACGGCCATACCGATATCGTAAACGCGGCGGCCTGGCATCCTGACGGCTCGCTGATCGTCACGGCTGGCGACGACCAGCAGGCGCTTTTGTGGGACGCGCAAACCGGCGATCTGCTGGCTTTGCTGCCGCACTCATCCCCGGTCGTCGGCGCGGCCTGGTCGCCGGATGGCAGCCTGCTGGCGACCATCAGCGGCGAAGGCAGGGTGCTGATCTGGGTCACGGAATACAGAAAAATGGTGCTCCAGTTTACGACCGGCACCAGCTTCCGCGTCAACTGGTCGCCGGATGCCCGCCGTATCATCACCGCCGGCGAGGATGGCACGACGCGGATATGGTCGCTGATTCCGGCAGGCGTGATCGGGTTTAACACCACCCTGGGATACAAAGAAGCGGCCTGGTCGCCGGACGGCACGCGCTGGCTGACCGCCAGCAGCAGCCCGAACAGCGCGGTCATCTTTGGCCCGCACGCCGAATCTGCCCTGCTGGAAATCCCCAGCGAAGGCGGCACGCTGGGACACGGCGCGGCCTGGTCGCCGGACGGGCGGCTGGTGGCGCTGGCCTCGGACGGCAGTATCACCCGCCTGTACGATGCCGCCACCGGCCAGAGCATGTCGCCAGAACTGGAAGGCACGCTGCCGGCCTGGTCGCCGGACGGCGCGCGGTTGGTGACGGCCTCTAAGGCGGAACTGCTGATCTGGGACACGGCAGCCTGGGGCGAGCCAGTCCGCCTTACCGGCCATCAGGATGCGATCACCGACACGGCCTGGTCGCCGGACGGCGCGCGGCTGCTTTCCACCAGCCAGGACGGCACGGCGCGGGTGTGGGACGCCGCCGCCGGGCAGGAGATTGGCGCTTACATCAGCCAGGCCAGCGACATGACCGCCGCCGCGTTTTCGCCGGATGGCACGCTGGTGGCGGCGGGCAGCAAGGACGGTACAGCGTATATCTGGGATGCGGCTTCCCGCGACCGGGTGCAGATGCTGACCGGGCATATCGGCAGCATCACCGCGCTGGACTGGTCGCCGGATGGGCAGCGGCTCGTTACAGCCAGCGCCGACAGCACCGCCCGCATCTGGGATGTTCGTACCGGGAACGAACTGGTTAGCATCACCAGCCCGGACATCGGCTTCCTGAGCGTGGACTGGTCGCCCGGCGGGGATGCTTTACTGCTGGTCAGCGGCGGCGGCATCGTGCAGGAGTGGTTCGCCTGGCAGCAGCCGGACGCGCTGGTCGCCTTCGCCCGCGACTGCTGCCTCATCCGGGCGCTGACGCCGGAGGAACGGCTGCGCTTCGGCCTGGCGGCGCAGTAGGGGCGGCGCGCCCCTACGGGTTATAAACCTGGATACGTTTGTCCGGCACGCGCTGGGACAGCCGCGCCATGCCGGCGTTCACCTGGGCCACGATTTCGCTTTCGTCCAGCGTCAGCAGCTGGCGGTCGCGCATGATGATTTTGCCGTCGCAGATGACCGTCTGTACGTCGCCCGCCGCCGTGTTGTAAACCAGGCTGGTCGTCAGGCTGTGGAGCGGCTGGTGATGCAGGCCGTTTAAATCCACCAGGATGATGTCCGCCAGATAGCCCGGCTCGACCGCGCCCAAGTCGTCCGGCAGGCCGAACACACGGGCGCTGAGGCGGGTGGCGATAAACAAGGCCTGCGGGATGGTCATCGCTTCCGGCGAGCCGGCTTCCTGCTTCTGAGTCAGCGCCAGCAGCCGCAGCGATTCCCAGATGTCCAGCGTATTGCTGCTCACCGCGCCGTCGGTCGCCAGCCCGACCGGGATGCCGTGACCGATGAAAGCGCGCACCGGGGCCGTCCCCATCGCCAGTTTGAGGTAGGTTTTGGGCGCATGGGCAATGCCGGTCGTCCGCCGCGCCAGAATCGCCATATCACCGGGCATCGCGCCGACCACGTGCGCCAGCAGCGTCGGCACATCCAGCACGCCGGTCTGCTCCAGCACCTGGATGGGCGTCAGGCCGCGTTTTTCCAGGCTGGCTTCGGTCTGCCCCATCGTCTCGGAAACGTGGATGTGGATGCCCACGCCCAGCGCCTCGGCCTGGCGCACGCTGGCGCGCAGGAAGTCATCGTCGCAGGTGTAGGGCGCGTGTGGAGCCATCCAGGTGCGGATGCGCCCGCCCGCCGCGCCCTGATAGCGGCGCACGAAAGCCGCCGATTGTTCAACCGCCTGCTGGCCGCCGCTGCCGAAGATCGCCCAGCCCAGCAGCGCCCGTGTCCCGGCGGCTTCGACCACCTCCGCCGCGCGATCCATGTAAAAATAGTGGTCGGCCACCGAGGTGACGCCGCCGCGAATCATCTCCGCCAGGCCGAGCTGCATCCCCCAGTACACGTCGTCCGGCTGGAGGTTGCTTTCCAGCGGCCACATATAATCGTTAAACCACTTTTCGATGGACACATCCTCCGCCAGCCCGCGAAAGATAACCATCGGCACATGCGCGTGGGTATTGATGAGGCCGGGCATCGCCAGCAGGCCGTCGGCTTCGATCACCTGGCCGAAGTGCGACGGGTCGGCCTGCCCGGTCGGCTGCACCGCTTCAATACGGCTGCCGCGCACGATCACATCCTGCCCGTTTAACACCGCTGCGCGCGGTTCGTGGGCGGAAATTTGCAGCACGCGGCAGCTGCGAATCAACAGGTTAGACATTATTTTTGTCCCTCGATGCGCTTATATCGGTCGCGGGCGCGCCGCGACACAGCAAAAAACCCGTCCGGTGACGACGAGTTTACCGCCGATTGAGGCCGCCGGCCAGCGCCCCGCCAGGGGTTATAAGGGCTTACGCATCAAACTGTAATTTTGCGTCACATCAACCCCTATCCCCCCGCCCCCTTTCCCCGCGCGGAGAAAGGGGGAGTAAGAGTCTTTTTAAGCCCCATCTCCATGCAATGGGGAGGGGGTTTGGGGGTGGGGTAAAGGATGAACAGCGCGCTTATC
>QUBZ01000018.1 GCA_014338005.1 Chloroflexota bacterium
CCTGGCGCGGGCGGCGCGGGCCGGTCTGCCGGCTGCTGCGCGTACCGGATTACATGCTGCTGGAACTCCAATGCCTGGCTGACGTCAAACTGCTCCCAGTCCTGCGACGAATGCCCCCACGAAAAAATCAACTGCGCCTCCACCGGCGAGTTCTGGTAAATCGCCCGATCGGCATAGGCAAGCTGCTCGAACAGCGCCCGCTCCGCCGACCAGCCCAGGCCGCCAAACCAGCGCAGCCATTGGGGAACGATACTTTTCCAACCTCGGATGTTCAGGTATCCGGCGGCGCGTTCCAGCGTCTCCGCCCAGGGTTTAATGTCGCTTACATCGTCGAAGCCGTGTTCGGTCAGGATGATGCGGGGCGGGCGAATGCCCATCTGAGCGCAGGCCTGGAGCAGAAATTTAAAGCGCCCCAGATGCCACATCGTCAGCGCGCCGGTATCCTGCGGCCAGCTCTGCGGCTCGATGAAACGCGGGCTGCCGCCGACAAAACCGGACGTGATGATGCCGCAGGCGTATTCGTGCAGTCCCATTATCATGGTGGAGCGGTTCTGGTCGAGCAGTTCCAGCATCCGGCGAGCGCGCGGCCAGTCGTGCGGCTCCGGCGTGCCGACCGCCCAGTTGCCGACCACCAGCTTTAAACCGCGCGCCTGCGCCAGTTCCATCACGCGCACTGTCCAGTTAATCAGCGCGTCGGAAAAACCCGGTTCGTTGGTGGTGTAGGCCCAGGCGTCCCAACCACCCAGTTCGCCAACCTTGCGGTTGACCCACTCCTCCGGCGACACGCGCATGTGAATATCATCGTCCGGCCAGGTGCGGTAGATCACAATCGTCCCCGGCAGCAGCGTTTTGATCTCCTGCACCAGCGCGAAGTTATCCATCACCAGCACGGCGCGCGGCTGGATGGCCTGCAAAAACTGGAGCAGCCGGTTTTTGTCGGTAACACTGTTGCCGTGAATATTAACCGAAATGCGAGAACCCATAATGCCCTCCTTCCCGACCCATGAAACTATTGTAGGCGATATTTGCTATAACGGAAATTAAACTTGCCCGGCGGCGCGGGCTGGCCTATACTGGCCTATACTATACTGGCCTATAATGGAATAGAGACTTACTGCACATGTTGAGGTGAATATGCACAGCGTTCGGTTTATTGGTATGCTTCTTTTCGGTCTGCTGCTGGCGCTGCCCGCCGCCGCGCAGGAATCGTCCACCGGGCAGGGAAAGCCCAATCCGCTGCTGGAGATGCTGGCGCTGGTGCCGGATACGGCTGAGGTCTGGGATTCGGCCCCCATAACAAGCTACGCCGATTACCGCGTGCTGGAAGCGGCGCGCGGCATTTCCACGCCGACCAAAGCCGATTTTGATAACCGCACCGATACCGCCCGTTTATGGTTAGCAGCATCCGGTGGGCTGTTCGCCGGCTTCCCAATGCAATATTTCATGCAGTACCTCGAAGGGATGGAAGAGGCCGTTGGCTTTGGCTGGTTTGACGTAAACCGCGCGCTGTCGTTCGGCCAGCCGCCGGCGGTTGGTAATGTGCTGGCGGGGGATTTTGACGCCGCCAGCATCGCGGCAGCCTTCACCGCGCGCGACTTCACCAGCAGCATGACGGACGACATGACGATCTGGTGCGGGCCAGCCGGCTGCGACGAGGGTCAGGCTCTAAACCTGCGCAGCCGCAACCCGGCCAACCCCTTCGGCGGCGCGCTGGGTCGGGAAGAGCCGCTGGCCGTCCTGCCGGGGCTGGTGCTGAACTCTGCCGATTACAGCGTACTCACGGCGATGATCGGCACACAGCAGGGTGAGATACCCTCGCTGGCGGATAATCCGCTGTTCCAGGCTGCGGCTCGTGCGCTGGCGGCGCGTGGCACGCTGCGGCAGGCCGTGTTCTTCAGCGTGGCGAGTACGGGCTTTGGTTACACCATGCCTGACCCGGACGGCGAACAGCCCACTTTTGAAGGCTTCGGCACGCTGCCGCCTTATCTGCTGATGGTCGTGGCCGATGTGGTGACGGAAGATCAGGAAAAAACCTACGTCGGGCTGGTGTATGGCGACCGGGAAACCGCGCAGGCCGCTTCGGAAGAGCTGGTGGCACGTTTTCAGGTGGCGCAGTCGGCGCGGGCGCAGCAGCCGTTTCTGACGCTGATCGAGGAACGCGGCGGGACGCTCGGCGCGCCCACCATGCACGACGATCTTGATGCCGGGGCGGCGGTCGCGCTGCTGGAAATCAACAAACCCCTGCCATCAAATGAGCTTCAGCCGGACGGCGGTTATGCGCCATCGGCCCTGTTGTTCGGGCTGCTGATGCAGTCCATCTATGCCCGCGACCTTTCGATTGTCGGCGTGGACATCAACGCCGCGCCCTGACCGCTTGCCGTCCGGTAGGCGCTGGCGTAAACTAGACTAAAGGAAAAACAACGGCATTGAAGCCCTTCTCGCAGAGGGATAGGGGTTGGGGTCAGGGCGCGCCAATCAAGAGGACGGCATGAGCGAACAAACCGAAAAACCGAAGGATGATCTGATCGGCAAAATTCTCGGCCAGTACGAGATTCTGGAAGAAATCGGGCGCGGCGGCATGGCGACCGTCTACCGCGCGCGCCAGCTTTCGATCAACCGCGTCGTGGCCGTCAAGGTGCTGCCGCGTCACCTGCTGCATGACCCCGGCTTCTTCGAACGTTTTGAACGCGAAGTGGATGTCGTCGCCCACCTGGAACACCCGCACATCCTGCCGATTTACGACTACGGCAAGGCCGACGATATGCCGTATATCGCCATGCGCTATCTGGCCGGGGGCAGCCTGGCGCAGATCATCCGGCGCGGCGCGCCCCGCCTGGAAGACCTGGAACGCCCGATGACTCAGGTCGGGCAGGCGCTTGATTACGCGCACCAGCAGGGCATCATTCACCGGGACATCAAACCCGGCAACATCATGCTGGACGAAAACAGCAACGCTTACCTGTCCGACTTCGGCATCGCTCGCGTCCTGGGCAGCAACCTCACCGGCAGCGCCATCATCGGCACGCCCGCCTACATGAGTCCCGAACAGGCCAACGGTTTCCCGCTGGACGCGCGTTCCGACCTGTATTCGCTGGGTATCGTGCTGTTTGAACTCATCACCGGGCGCGAGCCGTACCAGGCGGAAACGCCGATGGCGCTGCTGCTCAAACACATCAACGAGCCGATTCCACCGGTCAGCCTGTTCCGCCAGGGCGTGCCGAGGGAGGTCGAGATGGTGATCGCCCGTGCGACGGCCAAAGACCCCAACCAGCGTTATGCTTCGGCGGGGGAAATGGCGCGCGCTTTCAGCGAGGCGTTAGGCAGCCTGCGTAAAGGCGCGCCATCCACCGGGCCGATAATCGTTGAAGATTCGCCCACCCTGCGGCCAGACGCACCGCCGCGCCAGACGCCTTATCCCGCGCCGCCGCCCTATTCCACCCCCTACGGCGGCCAGCCCACGCCCTACCCGCCGCAGACGCCTTACGGGACGCAAACGCCCTATCCTACGCCCTATCCGCCCGCGCCCCCCTACGGCGCGCCCACGCCGCCGCCGACCGCAGCGCCCGCCCGACGTTCACCACTGCCGGTCATCGCGGCGCTGGTTGCCCTGGTGGTACTCATCGGCGCGGGGGCAGTACTGGTGCTGCCATCGCTCACCGCGCAGGAAGTCCCGGTGACGCGCGTCCCGGCCACGCTGGGCGCGCCCACGCCCTTCAGCCGCGCCAATCTCGTCACCACCAACCTGTACAGCATCGCTGTACCCAGCGCGTGGCGTTATGTCGAGCTGACTGCCGACCAGTTGGTGAACCACTACTGGGATGACCGGCGGGACGCCGACGCGCCGACGACCGCTTATGTGTCGCTGACGATGGTGGACGCCAAGCTGGAAACCGCGCGGGACTTTAACGCGGCGGTGGCAGACTACGACAGCGGTTATGTTGCGCCGTTTCTCAACAGCGGCATGGCGTTGATAGACGAACAAACCGCCCCGGATGGCACGATCCGCCGCAGCTACCGCCGCGCCGCCCAGGACGGGCTGGAAGCCGGGCAGGTGGACATTTTTTACATCGCCCGCGCGCCCTACCTGGTGGTGCTGCAATTTTTCTCTGCCGACAGCACCGGCAGCACCCTGGTGCCGACCTTCCAGGCCATCCTGGACAGTCTGCGGGTGATCGGTTAAAATACGGTTGAAATGGGGCGGGCCGTTAACCCGCCCTTCGCTTTTTAGCACTCTGCCCCCTGGTCTGCTAAAAACCTCTTGACTTGAAACCTGCAATCTGTTATATTGTGGACATGTCGTTAGCACTCTGGCTTGAGAGTGCTAATTTTCCGAACAAACCTGTACCCAATAAACCCGACAACCTATTCGATCAGGCAATAGGAGGAATATTCGTATGTCTCTAAACCTGCGCCCTCTGGGTGATCGCGTGTTGATTGAACCCATTGAACAGGAAGAAACTTTCGCGGGCGGGCAGCTCGTCCTGCCGGAAACCGCCAAAGAAAAACCGCAGCAGGGTAACGTTCTGGCCGTTGGTGAAGGCCGCCGTGACGATGATGGCGAACGCATCGCTATGGACGTGAAAGTCGGCGACCGCGTGCTGTTTGCCAAGTACGCCGGCACGGAAATCAAGATTGACGGCAAGAAGCTGCTCATCATGAAGGAAAGCGACATCCTGGCGATCATCGGCTAAACCCGATTTTCGGCAGGATTTTTCTTTTCGGTTCTCTCGACCAAACACACAGCCTAACATCTGGAGGTTACAGCCCATGCCTAAACAACTGGTTTTTAGCGAATCGGCCCGCCGCAGTCTGAAAATCGGCGTGGATAAGCTGGCGGATGCCGTCAGCACGACGCTTGGCCCCAAGGGCCGCAACGTCGCCCTGGACAAAAAATTCGGCGCGCCCACCATCACCCACGACGGTGTAACGGTGGCGAAGGAAATCGAACTGGAAGACCCGTATGAAAATATGGGCGCGCAGCTTTTGAAGGAAGCCGCCACCAAAACCAATGACATCGCCGGCGACGGCACGACCACCGCGACCGTTCTGGCGCAGGCTATCGTCAACGAAGGTCTGAAGAACGTGGCCGCCGGCGCCAACCCCATGCTGCTCAAACGCGGCATCGAAGTCGCCACCGACGCGGTTGCCAAACAGATTCGCACGCAGGCGATTGCCATTGAAACCAAAGAAGAAATCGCCAACGTCGCCAGCGTGTCGGCGCAGGACAAAGAAATCGGTGACCTGATCGCCGAAGTGATGGACAAAGTAGGCCGTGATGGTGTTGTGACCGTCGAAGAGAGCAAGGGTCTGGAATTCGAGACCGACTACGTGGAAGGGATGCAGTTTGATCGCGGCTACATCAGCCCCTATTTCATCAACAGCCCCGACACGATGGAAGCGGTGATCGAAGACCCCTATATTCTGATCTACGACAAAAAGATCAGCGCCGCTCAGGACATCGTTCCGGTTCTGGAAAAACTGCTCCAGGTCGGCAAACGCGATCTGGTCATCATCGCCGAAGACGTGGACGGCGAAGCCCTGGCGACCCTGGTGCTGAATAAACTGCGCGGGATGCTAAACGTCGTGGCCGTCAAGGCCCCCGGCTTCGGCGACCGCCGCAAAGCCATGCTGCGCGACATCGCCGTTCTGACCGGCGGCACGGTCATCAGCGAAGAAACCGGGCGCAAGCTGGAAACCGTCACCCTGCAAGACCTGGGCCGCGCCGGCAAGGTCGTCTGCACCAAAGAAGAAACCACCATCGTGGACGGCCAGGGCGACGAAAAGGACATCAAGGGCCGCATCGAAGAAATCCGTAAGGAAATCGAGGCCAGCACCAGCGACTACGACAAGGAAAAACTGCAAGAACGCCTGGCGAAGCTGTCCGGCGGCGTGGCCGTCATCCGCGTGGGCGCGGCCACCGAAACCGAACTGAAGGAAAAGAAACACCGCGTCGAGGATGCCCTCAGCGCCACCCGCGCGGCGGTTGAAGAAGGCATCGTGCCGGGCGGCGGCGTCGCGCTGCTCAACGCCCAGGTCGCGCTGGACGGCATCAAAATGGCACTGGAAGATGAAAACACCGGCGTGCAGATCGTGCGTAAGGCGCTGGAAGTGCCGATGCGGAAGATCGCGGCCAATGCCGGCGTGGACGGCGCGGTTGTCATCCAGGAAGTCCGCCGGGCGCAGAAGTCGAAGAAAAACCTGCACATCGGCTACAACGTCATGACCAACGAATACGGCGACATGATCGAGATGGGCATCCCCGACCCGGCCAAAGTGACGCGCGGCGCGGTCGAAAACGCGGCCAGCATCGCCGCCATGATCCTGACCACCGAGGCGCTCATCACCGACACGCCGGAGAAGGAAAAAGCCCCAGCGGCCCCGCCGATGCCGGAATATTAGTTCCGAGTGCTGAGTTCCGAATTCCGCGTATCCGGTTCGGAATATACGCGAAAGGGGTGCTTCCTATGATGGGCAGCGCCCCTTTTTAGTTTCCGGCTTCAGGCCGGCTCGGCATCGTTTTCGCCTTCCACCAGGATGCAGGCGGCCACATGATGCCCCACCACACGCCGCTCACCGTCCACCACCGTTGTCAGCGGGCCCTCAAATGGATCGCGGGAAATGACCTTCACTGCCGACCCCAGGTTAAAACCCCGGTCGAGGATGTGTTCCAGCATCTCCTGATTATCGGCGGTGATGCGTGACACCGACGCCGGCATATCCAGCGGCCATTCGGACAGCGGTTGAAGATCGCGCCGCACGATTGAGCCGTCGGCAGCCGGGATGGGGTCGCCGTGCGGGTCAAATTCGGGATGGCCGAGTTTGGCGGCAATCGCTTCGATGAAGCGGTCGGAGACGGCGTGTTCCAGGTTTTCGGCCTCATCATGCACTTCTTGCAGGGCATAACCCAGATCAATCATCAGATAAAGCTCGATCAGCCGGTGGCGGCGGACGATTTTTAACGCCAGGGCTTCGCCTTCGGCTGTCAGCACCACGCCTTTATACCGTTCGTAATCCAGCAGCCCTGCCGATACCAGACGCTGCGCCATGTCGGTCACGGACGGCGCCTGCACGTTTAACACTTCCGCCAGGGCATTGGTCGAGACGCGCTCCATCTTGGACTGCAAGGCATAAACGGCTTTGAGGAAATCCTGGACCGATTTGGATTGGGTTAAATCGGATTTCTCCGGCATAATAAACCTTTCGATAGTGCGTCATACGCTCAATCATATCATAAGAGCGTGTGTACCCATATATAAAAACCGGGGGATTTTTTCATGAACCGTCTGGAAGAAATTAACATCAAACACGACCAGATTCGCGCCCTGCTGGAGCGCCGCCAGGCCGATTCTTTGTGGCTGCGGCGCACGCGCAACCTGGGCTGGATCACCGCCGGGGCCGATGCCAGCATCCCGGCGGACAGCGAATACGGCGCTTACAGCGTCCTGGTCACGCGCGAAAAGCGTGCCGTTTACACCACTAACATCGAGGCCACCCGCCTGCACGCCGAAGAAACCTTCGAGGCGTTGGGGTTTGAGTATGTCGAGTATCCCTGGCATCAACCGCAGACCCCGGCTCATACGCTGGTAGATGAAGGCGAGGTGGAAAGCGACATTCAGCAGATGCGCTGGGTGCTTAACGCCGGCGAAATCGAACGCTACCGCGTTCTGGGGCAGGATGCCGCCGCCGCCCTGGATGAAGCCATCCGCGCCATCCGCCCCGGCGACACCGAATTCCAGCTTGCCGCCCGCCTGGACGCCGCCTGCCGGGCGCGGGGCGGGCTGGCGGTCGTTAACCTGGTCGGCACGGACGAACGCATCAGCCGGTTCCGCCACCCGCTGCCAACCCACAAACGCCTGGATAAATACGCCATGATTGTAGTCTGTATGCGCCGGGGCGGGCTGATCGTGGCCGGCACGCGGCTGGCGCACTTCGGGGCGCTGCCGCCGGAACTGCGCGAGAAAGCGGCCAAAATCGCGGCCATTGACGCGGCAGTGCTGGCCGCCAGCCGGCCCGGACGCACACTGGGCGACGTGTTTGCCGACCTGCAAGCGGCCTATGCCGCCCAGGGCGAAACCGACCAGTGGTTATACCATCACCAGGGCGGCCCAACCGGCTACATCGCGCGGGAGCGCGTCGCCGCGCCGGGCGACCCAACTGTGATCCGCGCCGGCATGGCGCTGGCGTGGAATCCGTCCATTGTCGGCTGCAAGTCGGAAGACACTATCCTGGTCAACGAGGGCGGCTTCGAGATCGTCACTGCCGCGCCCGCCGGCTGGCCGATGATCGCCGTTGAGGTCGGCGGCCAAACCATCCAGCGCCCCGGCATCCTGGAACTGTAACCCACGCGGACGAATACGCAGGGACACGCTTTTTGCGTGTCCCGTTTTTGTACTGGTCTTTTGTCCGGTGTGCGGGCGGCCCAAACTGCATAATATGGTTCCGTGTGATTTAAGCAGCTCAAATCAACAAAGGAAAACTGTATTATGCGCTACAAACTTCTGGGCAAAAGCGGCCTGCGCGTGTCTGAACTGTGCCTGGGGACGATGACTTTTGGCGAAACCTGGGGCTGGGGCGCGTCGAAAGACGAAAGCCGCCGCCAGTTCGACCTGTTCGCCGACCGGGGCGGCAGCTTCATTGATACGTCGGTTAATTATACCGACGGCACAGCCGAGGAATTCCTGGGCGAGTTCCTGGAGTCGGCGGGACGCCAGCGTTTTGTCGTCGCCACCAAATACACCCTCACCCGCCCGGATTCAACCGACCCCAACTCCGGCGGTAACAGCCGCAAAAATATGATGCAGTCGGTGGAGCGCAGCCTGCGCCGCCTGCGAACAGATTATATAGACCTATACTATCTGCATATGTGGGATTACCTGACGCCGGTTGAGGAAGTCATGCGCGGCCTGGATGACCTGGTGCGCGCCGGCAAAGTGCTGTATATCGCCATTTCCGATTCGCCCGCTTACATCGCCGCCGAGGCCAATACGCTGGCGGCGCTGCGCGGCTGGTCATCGTTCGTCGGCTTGCAGCTTCCCTATTCGCTGCTCGACCGCGCCATCGAACGCGAACTGCTGCCGATGGTGCGCCACTGGGGCATGAGCGTCATGCCCTGGGGGCTGCTGGAAGCCGGCATCCTGACCGGCAAGTTTTTAAACCAGCCGGCGGAAGCCACCCGCCTGAACGCTGACCGCCTGAATTTGAGCGAAAAAGCCGGCGCCGTCGTGCTGGAAGTCAAAAAGATCGCCGAAGAAACCGGGCGCTCGATGGCGCAGGTAGCCATCAACTGGGTGCGGCAGCAGCAGCACCGCGCGGCGATCGTCCCCATCCTGGGGGCGCGGTCGGCGGCGCAGCTTGAAGATAATATGGCCGTCCTGGAATGGCAGCTTTCCGACGACCAGCTTGAACGCCTGGATGCGATCAGCCGGATCGAACTGGGTTTCCCGCATGGCTTCCTGGACGGCAACCGTTACATCTTCGGCGCGACGTTCGACAAAATAGACCGGGAACGCCGGTAGCCGGACGGCTTACCGGCCTGCCGCGTATTCACGCAGGTAGGCTTCCAGTTCGTCCAGCGAGCGCACCAGCTTATCCAGCGAACATTCCAGCATCAGGTTGACGGTCTGTAACTCGAACTGCAAGCGCCAGTCGGTATACAGGCCGACCAGGTGTTTGCCCTTCGCGTAAGCGTAACCCAGTTCCCAGGCTGTGCCGTCATCGGTGGTGATGCCGTTCAGGTTGGCGACCACCACATCGGCGCGGTCAACCGCGCTGCGATCTTCCTCGAAGATGCGCCGGATGTCCCGCTTTTCGCGCAGGGACAGGTCGCCGTCGCGGTGTGGCAGGAAGGTTTCCAGCCCGGCGCGGCGCACGCGGGCTTCGATCTGTTCGTCAAACCAACGTTCGCCCTCATTGAACAGCGGGCCGGCGATGTAAGCAAGCATAATATCCGCTCCTGTGTGGTCGAAGGTTTCAGCGGTTATTATGCGCGCCGTTGGAGGGGCGAATCAAGGCCAGAACGTGTTCCAGCCGTTTGAGATCGTGGGAAAGCTGCCGGGCGATCTCGCGCCCACAGCGCACCAGAAAATCATACTGCTCGTTTTCAGGGTACGCCCGCGCCGCATAGCGGATGGCCGCCCCCAGCAGGTCATCCGACGGCACTTCGGAAGCGTTCAGCGCCAGCGGCAGAAAATCCAGGCGCTGGGTGAAGGCATACACCACCTCGGCGGAACACAGTTCAACCGGGGAAAGCGTCATCGGCGGGCGCGGCGGCAGGCTGTGGACGATGGTTTCCCGGTAGATATAACCGATGCTGAGGACGCTGATCTCCAGCGGAACCATCCGGTTTTCGCGCTGGTCGCGCATGATGCTGCTGTTGACCGCCTCGGCCATCACCAGCTCGCTCACCAGCATATCATCTTTGATCTCGACGGCGTAAATCAAACCGACCGCCTGCACCGAGTCGTCGTTGGCAATCGGCGCGCTGACGAACGCCCCAAAGTCGTGCCGGTCGCCGACTTTGTTGCTCTGCGTGCCGCAGGTAAAACCGCGCGTGCTGGCGCGCAGCACCCGTCCGACCATGTTTGCTGAAGATAAATCTGCTGCTGCCATCCTGTTTGTTCCTATAACTCATGCTGGCGTTTGAGGCTGCGCGCCAGTTCCTTGCCCCATGCTTTGGCGGAGAAGTAACGCGGCTCGATGCCTTTGGTACGCAGTTCCAGCCCGATCATTTCATCCAGTTTGTGTTTGTCCCTGCTGCTCACGTAGGCCAGTTCGTCGGCGCGGGTCAGCGCATAGGGGTACGGATTGCGCCCCTGAAGCTGGCACTGCGCCACCAGCAGCGCGTGCAGGTCGTCCACCATCTGTTTATCGCGCGCCACCCACATCGGCACATCCACCCGCACGATGGACTCGCGGTAGCCGGACGATACTTTAAGGTAAAAGAAGGCGATTTCGTAACTGACGCCGCGTTTTTTGTACAGCAGGTTGCGCGGCGAGTTTTGCACCATCAGGGCGGAACGTTCGCCCGGCTCTAAAACCGCGTCGAACAGGTGAATATCGCGCAGCCCTTGCAGTTCGCCCCCGGCGCTCAGGTCGGAATGGCGCACCTGGTCGTCGGACAAACTCAGCAGGTGCAGCAGGCGCATCACCACGCGGCTTCGCATAGGGTTATCCACATAACCGGCCAGGATCGCCCCGGCGTCGTGCAGGTGAACCAGCGCCCCCAGATACCCGCGCATCAGTTCCAGGTGGCCGGTCACGTCGGCGTGCGCCCAGAACATCAGGTGATTATCGTACAGCGCCACCAGCGGGCGGGCTTCGCCGCGCTGCTCCCAGACCGCGCGCGCCAGTTCGCGCATTTCGCTGACGGTGCGTTTGGCGTCTATGGTGCGGTTGGAAAGCAGCCGCCCGCCGCCGTCATGAACGTGGTCGGGATGGAAAAACAGCCGGGGCAGCGTGAAGGCCTCCGGGCGGCGGTCGTCGCCGTGATGGTAAACGAACAGCCCGGTATTGATGAGGAAATACGGCAGCGGCGTCTGATCGTTGGGGTATACCTGCGAACCATCGGCGGCTACCAGCGTGGCGCTTTCCGGCGCGGGCGGCGTCGGGAAGGTCTGGCAGATGACCTCATGATAGGGCGGGTCGAGCGGGGCCGCGCCCCGGTAGCCGCTCACTTCCGGCTGGCGCGTCAGGCGAATACGCTCGTGAATGGCATCCAGGTCGGTCGCGGCATAAAATCGGCTGATCGCCACTTGCAGGCGGCTGCTTTTGTCGAAGTCCCATTCCTCCAGCATCCGCCGCAGTTTCAGCAGTTGATCCACCAGTTTGTTAAATTCGAGCGCCAACGTTCCCTCAGATGTTTATATTTTAATTACGTTTCATTTATGTACATCATAGGTTAGCACGAGCGTTCTAAGCTGTCAACAAGCAAGTAAACCGGAAGCCGAAATTTCAACAGGATTTGGGCTTTCTTTAAACTCCTGATAAAGTTGTGCAGATTACCGAAGTCCCACGTGCAGAAACGCGCCGTTGTGGTTATACTTATCCCTGCCATACGGCATAAAAAAATTTAATAGCGAATAAGTTTGTTTGAGCTTTCCACCAATCTATTCTCAAATCATGATGGATGGAGAAACCCATGGCCTCGAATTACGTTCTGGAAAGCGTCAAAACAGGTTATACGCACGAGTTGGTTTTTGCCGGCGACGGCGTGCGGCTGGCCGGCCAGTTGGATTACCCTGCGCCGCCTACGGGTTCTCGCACCTTCCCTCTCATTTTCATTCTGCACCATGCCGGAAGCGATGATCGCAGCGGGTATCAGGCTTTTGCCGACATCGGTTTAGAGGCCGGTTATACCGTTTTTCGGTGGGACAAACGCGGCACCGGGCGCAGCGGCGCCGGCGGGCGCGGCTCGACCACCCAGGACGCCGTAAATGCCTATGAAGTCGCCCTGGAACAGCCTCGCATTGACCGCCGGCATGTCATTATCCTGGCCCAGGACGCCGGGACGAGGCTTTTGGGCAGTTCCTTCGGGCTGTTCGCGCGCGTCCAGCCGCCCTACGGCGTGATCCTGGCGACCAATACGCTCGATGAGGAAGAAGCCCTCGCCATCGAATCTCGGCTGCTGGTCGTGATCGGCCAGAACGACTGGAATCCCTGGCAGAAGCTCGGCAAAACAGTTTGCGACACCCACAACGCGGCTTACAAACACGGCGCATCCTACTATGTCGCTCCCTATGCCGACCGGATGCTGATTGATCCTCGTACCAACCGCCTGCATTTCGGCGTGCGGAACACCATCACCGACTGGCTGCAAACTGTTTGACGAATTTTCACGTTAACCTGGACGGACAGGCTGCCCTCGTCACCGGCGCGGGCGCGGACATCGGGCGGGCGGCAGCGCGGGCGCTGGCGGCAGCCGGCGCGGCGGTGATCGTCAACGACCTGAACCCCGACCGCGCCGAGCGGGTGGCGCAGGAAATTTCTGCCGCCGGGGGGCGCGCGCTGCCCTGGCAGGCGGACGTGTCGAATCGTTTCCAGGCGGCGGCGCTGATCGAAGCCGGGCGGGACGCCTTCGGACGTATTTCGATTCTGGTCAATGCAGCGGGCGTGCTAAAAACCGGCCCGGCGCTGGCGCTCGACGAATGGGACTGGCGGCGCGGGCTGGACGTGAACCTGACCGGCGCGTTTTTTTGCAGCCAGCTTTTAGGCCGCGTGATGGCCGACGAAGGCGGCGGCATCATCGTCAATATTGCCTCGACCGCCGGGCATCCCGCCCCGCTGTCGGAAGGCGCGGCCTACGTCGCCAGCAAAAGCGGTATGATCGGCCTGACGCGCCAGCTTGCCCACGAACTCGCGCCTGCCGGAATCCGCGTCAACGCCGTCTGCCCCGGCCACGTAGCCGAAAGCGAACCCCCGCCGGAAGGCGCGCCGCCCAACGCCCAATCACGCTGGGGCAGCCCGGATGACATCGCCGGCGTGGTGCTGTTTTTATGCTCCGACGCGGCGCGTTTCATCACCGGGCAGGCCATCAACGTAGACGGCGGCGAGCATATGGTGTGATCCGCTATGTTGACCTTCTTCTGCCCAAACTGCTGGCACAGAATAGCCGAAAATGCCAAACAGTGCCTTTACTGCGGTTTTGATCTGAACAAATTGGACGGGCTTTCCTATGATGAACGGCTGGTGATGTCTCTGCGGCATTCCATTTCAGAGTACCGGATCACCGCGGCGCGCATTCTTGGTCAACATGGCGCTGTAATCGCGCTGCCGGAATTTAAAAGAATCGTTGATATGGAACGCGATTATTATCTTCTCAAGGAAGTTCTGTTTGCTCTTCTGAGCATTCCAGACCCGATGAGTGTGGAGTTGATGAAGCAAGCAACCAGGCATCCATCCAAACTGGTATCACGGTTGGCACAAGAACTGCTTATCAGACTGGAAGCATCACACTCACAAGCTCCCTAATCTGACGGGCGTAGGGGCGGCCCGATGTGACCGCCCACCGGGCAGTGACCTACAGAGACTTCCTCTGTTCGCACACCGGCATTTTCCTCCCAAACCGCTGTCTGAAGGTTTTCAATGATCTCACCCCCACTCGCTTTGCTCGTTTCCCCGTCTCCAATGGCTGAGGGGGTTAGGGGGTGAGGTTGTTCGCGGATTTTCTTCGACTGCTGGCTTAGAATTGTGCAGAGCGTGTTGAATCTTTGTTATCCTTATCCTCCCAGTCCACCAGTTCCCCATCTTCCTCATCATCGGTCAGACGCCCGGCATAGGCTTCGGCATACTGCCGCATCTGCCGCTTACGTTTGATGTACGGCGGCACGTTCCAATCGGCCAGCGTACGTATCAGCATTTTTTCCTGGCGGCGGCGGGCATGTCTGTTCAGCGCCAGCAGCGGCAGCAGCACGACCGGCCCGGCCAGTACCGCGCCCAGCCAGGCGTAAGGCGTGTTTGCCCCCGCCAGCGCCCACATCACCCACACCAGGGCGTTGATGGCCGAAACCAGCAGCAAGGAATTCACCATGCCTGACCGGGATTGAATGTCCTCTACCAGCAGGCTGTGAACGCGGAAAGCCCGCCGGGAATCGGCCAGCAGCGCCGTGTCATCTGCCACCAGCCGTTCGCGCAGTTCGGCCTCTACGGCCTGCTCACGCGCTTCGCCGGATGCGCCGGAGCGGCGGTACACCCGAAATGCATGGGTCAGCAGCACCAGACTCCAGATGACGAAGGGGATGCCGATAGAGGGATTGACGTAAACTTCGTAGAAGCGCGCGCCGCCGAATGAAAAATAAGTGTAACTCAGGTAGGCTTCCGACAGCACTACCGTCGGGACGGCCAGCAGGTACAGCAGCACATGCGCCAGCAGGCCGCCGCCCTGCTTGAGACGCCGCTCCACCCGCCGCCGGATTTCCTTGTAATCCAGGTAGATTGAATAGTCGCCGTCCATCCGGCGTCACCCCCCGAATAAGCCCTTCACCTCAACCATTTTGCCATCCAGCGCCGCCAATTCAAACGAATCGTCCGGCTCATACACCCCTTACAGCATGAAGCGCCCGCCCTCCAGCCGGTGAACTTCGATGCATCGTCCTTTACCTCACAACAATCACTGTTTCCATTATGCCACACTTTGCCCGGACTACCGGCGCATTTTCCGTTTGCCCACTCCCGGCTATAATATTTCAAAACCGGGTATTCAAGTGCAAAGGTTCGTGGCGATGCGACGGTATCGAGTCCTGTTCGCGCTGGTGATGCTGGCGTGTTTTGGCGTGGTTTCGGCTGCGCCCCTGCCGCAGCAAATCTCCGACTTCAGCGGGTTCGTGCTGAATACCCGCGCCGACCTGGAACAGTTGGCGAACGCGGCGCTGGGCGAAGGCGCGCGCCCGGAAGGCTGGACGTTTAACATCAACAATGTCGGGTCGCCCACCTTCATTGCCGACCTGTGGTTCGATAACGAACTGCTGGCGACCGTCATCTTCGGCGAAGACCGCCCGCCGGGCTGGATTGGCGCGCCGACCACCCAAAACCCGCTGCTGGTGGTGCGGAACATCCGGCACGACCTGGAGCTTTCTGCCGACGAGCAGTTCGGGATTGCCGAACGCCCGGCGGGATGGCGCGGCGGCCCGGCGGTGGCCCGCTGCGACCGCGCCGTGCAAAACCTGGTGCAGATTCTCGTCACCGCCTATACCTATAACTTCCAGACCAACGAAACCGCGCTCAATTACTGCGCCACCATCGCCGCCGAGGCCGAACAGCAGGTTTTGCTGCGGGTGCTGTCCACGCCGGAATATCAGGCCGAACTGAACGACCTGACGCTGGCAGTGCGCGGCGATCTGGAACGGCTGGCCGATGAAGAGCTGGGCCTTAACAACCGCCCGGCGGACTGGCGTGGCAGCCGGGACATCACCATCCCCACTTTTTTGAGCGACCTGTTCCTTGACCTGGACACGCTGGCAAATACGCAGTTGGGGCTGGGCGTCCGTCCGGCGGGCTGGATTGGCGTGCTGCCCAACGCGCCCGCCCTGGCCTACCGCAACCTGCGCCACGACCTGGAACTGCTGTCGAACGAACTGGGGCGCGTGCCGCGACCGCGCGGCTGGCAGGGGATTGACCCGCTGGCCGCCTGCGACCCGAATGTGCAGAGCCTCGTCCTGCTGGCGCAGCAGAGCTACGGCCTGGCGGTAGAAGAAATCGGCGGGCAGGGCGCGGCCTTCTGCGCTCAAGCATCCCAGGCCGCCAACCAAATCGTCGAAAGCCCGCCCAAGCCGGAAGTGGTCGAAGGCGAAGCCGCCGAAGATGACACCTTTATCGCCGAGTCCGATTACGCTTTTTCCTACCTGGATTCGGCGGCCACGCAGTATATGGGCATCATGCCGCCCGGCACGAAGTTTAAAGCCTGGTATCGCAACTTCGGCGATTCAACCATGATGTTCGTCAGCGGCGAAGAATTTGCCGTATATGTGGATTTACGCTGGACAACCCTATCGCCGGACATCTTCACGCGGCTGCCCACGCTGGAAGGTGTCAAACCGCTGACCTTCTGCGACGCGCGCTGGTGCAACGGGCCGGCCCCCACGCCCACACCCACCGGCGCGGGTGCGCTTCAGGCTTTGCTGAACGCCGGGACGCCGCAGGCCGTCCCCAGCGTGGAAGAAGTTCGCGGCGAAAAGACCCAGGTTTCCTGGAACAACATCCGCGTGACCTACCTGCTGGACAACCCGAACACGCGCACGGCGCAGGTGGCGCTGGAAATCTGCACCGACACCACGCAGACTGCCTGCGAGCCGGTGCTGCAAATTTTCGACAATGCCACCGGCGCGCTCAAACCGGTTCTGTCACAGTACAACGGGCTGAACGTGTTCGAGTTCCCCTACGGGTATACGGCCAACCTGGTCATCGAAGGCTCGACGCTGTTCTCGCCGGACATCTGGATCAGCGACCCGACCATCCGGTAAAAGCCGCCGGTGATGAGGGCATGGCAAACATGCCCTCATTTTTCTTTCCGCGCCCGTTCGGCTAAACAATCGAGGCCGCCTGTATGACGAAGATACCCCCATCGTCCGAAACCCCGCGTGCGGCTTACGGCACGCTGGCGCGGGTATTTATCCGGCTCAGTCTGACAGCCTTCGGCGGGCCGGCGGCGCACATCGCCATCGTGGAGGAGGAAATCGTCACGCGCCGCCGCTGGCTGACGCGCGAACACTACCTTGACCTGATTGCCGCCACCAACCTCATCCCCGGCCCGAACTCAACCGAAGTGATGATTCACGTCGGCTACCTGCTGCGCGGTATCCCCGGCGCAGTCCTGGCCGGCGCGTGTTTCATTATCCCACCCTCTTTACTGTCGCTGGCGCTGGCCGTCCTATACGTCGGCGGCGGCAGCCTGCCGCAGATCGCGTCCGTGCTGGCCGGCATCAAGCCGGTGATCGTCGCCATCATTGCCGGTGTCGGCTACCGGCTGCTGCGGACGGCGCTCCGCAAAACCGGCTTGTGGGTGCTGTTCGGGCTGTCCATCCTGGTCATCGTTTTCAGCGATGTGCCGGAAGTGCTGGTGATGTTGGGGACGGGGCTGCTTTACGCGCTGCTTCAAACCGGCGGCACGCGCCGCCTGCTGGCCGGGGCGTCCGGCATGGCGCTGGCTGCCCTGCCGCCGCTGGCTGCCACGCCCACCACCGCTACAGCCGGTATATGGGACATCTTCTGGTATTTTCTCAAAATCGGCTCGGTGCTGTTCGGCAGCGGCTACGTGCTGATCGCCTATATCCAGCAGAACTTGGTGAACAACTTCGGCTGGTTAACCGGCCAGCAGCTTCTCGATTCCATCGCCATCGGCCAGATGACACCCGGCCCGCTGTCCACGACGGTGACGGTGGTCGGCTACATCGTGGCCGGCGTGCCGGGGGCAATCATCGGCACGTTCGGGTTTTTCCTGCCGTCGTTCGTGCTGGTGATTTTGACCGCGCCGCTCATCCCCAGAATGCGCCGCAGCCCGTTTTTGAGCGCCTTTTTGTCCGGCATCAATGCCGGGGTGATCGCCGCCATCCTGGTCACATTGGTTGACCTGGCGAACGCGGCGCTGCGCGCGCCGGACGGCGGCTGGAGTCCGGCGGCCAGTCTGCTGGCTTTGGCCGCGCTGCTGATGCTGCTGCGTTTTAGGGTCAGCGCCACCTGGCTGATTTTACTCGGCGGCCTGGTCGGGCTGGCGGCGCAGCTTGCCGGGGTTTAATCCAGCAGCGCCACCGCTTCGATTTCCACCAGCGCGTCCATCGGCAGCCGCGCCACCTCAACCGTCGAGCGAGCCGGCGGCGTGCCGGGGAAATAGGTGGCGTACACTTTGTTCATGGCGGCGAATTCGTCCATGTTCTTCAGAAAAACGGTCACTTTCACCACCCGTTCCATGCTGCTGCCGGCGGCTTCCAGAACGGCTTTGATATTGTCCAGGGTTTGCCGGGTCTGCGCTTGGATGCCGCCCTCGGCCAGCGTTTTTGTGCCGGGGATGAGCGCGGCTTGCCCGGAAGTGAAAACCAGGCCGCCGGCGATGATGCCCTGCGAATACGGGCCGATGGCGGCGGGCGCGGCGTCGGTGCGAACAGCTTGTTTGGACATGGTGCGAACTCCTCTACTTAGGTCTGCGACCGATTGTACTGCATGAATACCCGCTTAGGATATAATCAATCAAGGCATATAGATCAGGAAGGAAAGGCGATCATTGTGCTTATTTGAGAATGTTCTCGGCGTCTCGATTGAAGACATCGAGTTTGCTTTATACGGCCAAATCCCCTGGGCAGACTTCTGGCTAAACCCTCGCCGACTGCGTGGCAGCGACTTCTTAATGCGCTGGTCACAAGGTGTTTGGAGTGAGGATCGGTTGACACAGGCCGTTAACCTGACCGGAAAATATTTTGTGCTGCCATATGGCCCCAGCGGCACGGCACCTGATGATAACGTACGCGCCTTTGAACTATACTTCGAGCGGTTGGAAAAAGCCGGTCTGAATGAGATTAAACGGCCAGATCTACTGGTCTTTTCAAAGAGCGACGAGCCGTACATTCTTCAAACGGTCGAGCGGCTTGGTGGTATCCCCGAATTACCCTTTATTCCTGAAGATAAGCCATTGATTCAAGCATTGTTAGCTCGTGCCGTCGTTGCGGTTGAATGTGAAAACAGCCTGTGGAAAGCCGGCCAGATGCCGGACTATGGCTCGGAACTCAGACCACAGCGCCGCCTGGGAGGGCAGCCGGGCCTCAAAAAGAACGCCGTTCTGCCAACCGTCATCATCAAACAAGAAGACCGGGAACGTTTGATGGACTGGCAGCGAAAAGCTGGAATTCCAATCCATATCTGGCATGTTTTTTATGATATGGCATTCGGGTTGTCTTTGAGTGATGCGGAGACGCTTATCGAAACAGGACGCATCGAACCCACCGTTCAGACGTTTCAAGCTCCTGGCGGTGCAGTGTCTCGTAAGGTGATCTACAAGTTCTACTATCACTATGCCTATCCGCTGGGCGAATCAACCGAAGAACCCCGATTGATTGCTGACCACATTGTTGATCGAAACGGCCATATCCTGCCCTTTGTGCGATTTGAGGGCGGCCAATTGCGCCTCCGCGCGGAGGCGCTTCAGGTGATAGATGAGTTGAGCCGGAGCAGATCGTGAAACGCGCCCACCAGAAACTTCCTGCTAACGGCGCCGAGCGGGAGGCGCGGCGACAGAAAGGCCAGTTTTGGACGCCGGATTGGACAGCCGATGCGATGGTTAGCTACGTCTTACAGCAGGACGAACAATTTCTCTTCGATCCGGCGGTTGGGGCGGGCGCTTTCTTCCTGGCCGCTTACCGCTTCGGTGCGGCAGCAGGCCGCACGATCAGTCTGGCGGGCATGGAAATTGACCCCGATGCCCTGGGGGAAGCGCGACAAAACGGCATCAGCGAGGCGGACCTGAGCAAAGTCGAAATTCGTGATTTCGTCTTAAATCCCCCGCAGCGGCGTTTGAGCGCGATCGTGGCAAATCCGCCCTACATTCGCCATCACCGGCTGGCAGCCGAAACAAAAGCGGCACTCCGACTTTTGAGCGCCCGTCTGATCGGCGCTCCGCTGGATGGCCGCGCCGGCCTGCATATCTATTTTCTGCTTCGCGCGCTTGAATTACTGGATAGGGGTGGGCGTCTGGCTTTTATCATGCCCGCCGACACGTGTGAGGGAGTGGCCGCTCCCAAACTCTGGCGGTGGATTACCCGGCACTACTGCCTGGAAGCAGTCATCACATTTGCCGCCGCCGCGACCCCTTTTCCGGGCGTGGATACCAACCCGATCATTATTCTGATACAAAACCGCCCACCGGAACAATACTTTTGGGGGGTACGCTGCGCCGAAGCAAACAGTGATGAACTGCTGTCTTGTATCCAAGCCAATTTCGCAGAACGCTCTTATCGTTCGCTGACAATTCACCGACGAGAACTTGTAGAAGGTTTGGAAACCGGCCTGTCTAGAGAGCCTGCCACGAACGGTCATCGCCCAACCTTTGTATTAGGGGACTTTGCCAGCGTATTACGTGGCATAGCGACGGGCGCCAATGAGTATTTTTTCCTCACTACAAGGCGGGCGCACGAACTGAACATTCCTGGCGAATTCCTGCGCCCGGCAGTTGGTCGCACTCGTGATGTCGAAGGGGATGAAATCAATATAGAAACGCTCCGCAAATTGGAGCGACAAGGTCGCCCGACCCTACTGTTTTCGCCGGACGGTCGAGCTATGAATCAATTTCCTGGTGCTGTGCAACATTATTTACAGCAGATTGAGTCGCAGGGTGTTCACCGGCGTGCTTTGATTGCGTCCCGAAATCCTTGGTACAAAATGGAAACCCGCGAAGTTCCCCCCATCCTGTTTGCTTATCTGGGCCGGCGCAGCGTGCGTTTTATCCGTAACCGGGCAGGTGTTGTGCCGCTCACTGGCTTTTTATGTGTTTACCCTCACCGGCAGGATACTGCTTACATTGAAAAATTGTGGCAGGTGTTGCAGCATCCGCAAACGCTTGTTAATCTAACATCAGTCGGTAAGTCTTACGGCGGCGATGCCATCAAGGTCGAGCCGCGCGCGCTTGAAAAGCTGCCGCTGCCCAGCGACATGATTCACGAGTTGGGATTAACGCCCATAACCAGGCGATTGATTTAGAAACTTGTAGCGAAGGGAAAACGGCCCGATGAACAAACTGCTCAGTTTTATGCTCGGCCTGGGGGCGGGGGCGCTGGTGGGCGCGGCGCTGGTGATGTTGTTCGCGCCGATGGCCGGCGACGACCTGGTGGCGCGGCTGAAGCAGGGCTGGCAGGACACGCTGGCAGAAGCGCGCAAAGCCAGCGAACAGCGCCGCGCCGAACTGGAAGCCGAACTGGCGGCCAAACGCGGCCAGACCCCGCCGCGCCTGCCGCCCGGCACGACAAAACGCTAAGCAGGAGGCCATATGGCGCAGATCGGCTTGATGATCGAAGGGCAGGACGGCCTCAACTGGCCGCGTTGGGTACGGCTGCTCAAAGCCGCCGAGGACTTCGGCTACCAGTGTTTGTTTCGCTCCGACCACTTCACCAACGCCAGCGCGCCGGATAAAGATTCGCTGGAACTGTGGGTGTCGCTGGTTTACGCCGCCGACCACACTCAGCGCATCGAGTTCGGGCCGCTGGTAACGCCGATCACCTTCCGCCACCCGGCCATCACGGCACGTATGGCCGCTGCCGTAGACGACCTGAGCGGCGGTCGGCTGGTGCTGGGCATGGGCGCGGGCTGGCAGGAGCGCGAGCATTATAAGTTCGGTGTGCCGTTTTACGACTTCCCGACCCGCTATGCCCGCCTGACCGAAGGGCTGGAAGTGGTGACACGCCTGCTCACCAGTGATGCGCCGGTCACATTCCAGGGTCAGTATTACACCCTGGACGAAGCGGTGCTGCTGCCGCGCCCGCAGCGCCCCGGCGGCCCGCCTATCCTCATCGGCGGCAACGGCCCGGAGCGCACGCTGCCGCTGGTGGCGCGTTACGCGGCTGAATGGAACGCCGTATTCATCCGCCTGGAAACCTACCAGGAGCGCCGCCGGCAGCTTGACGATCTGCTCGACCGGCAGGGGCGCGCGCCGGGCAGCGTCAAATGCTCGCTGATGACACAGCTTATATTTGGCCGCGACGACGCCGACCTGCGCCGCAAACTGGGCGACCGGGACGCCGATGAGCTGGTCGCGCGCGGGTTGATCGTCGGCACTGCTGAGGCGGTTATCGAGCAGTTGGGGCGTTTTGCCGAAGCGGGCGTGGAACGTTTTACGCTGCAATGGCTCGACCAGGACAATATCGCGGATCTGGAGCTGATCGCCCGCGACGTGCTGCCGCATTTTCACGGCGCTGGATGAGCGTTTAACTCGGCACTTGTAATTTACAACTCGGAACTATCTCATGGGGTATCTCAACGAACCGCCGCCGCCGATCACCCGCGAGCGCGGCAACCTGTTAAGCGGCTGGCTGATCTTTTTCGGCGTGGCGAACGCGCTTTCGGTCGTCCGCAGCCTGGAACAGGGCAATTTTTTGACCCTGGCCTGGAGTCTGTTCGGCCTGGTGTGCGCTCTGGGCGTGTGGAAGTGGTACCGGCTGGCGCTGTACGGCATGTTCCTGGGTTTTATGTTTAATATCGCCCTGGCGCTGGATGCAGCTTCGATCAGCAGCATCCTGTACCAACTGGTTTACATCGCGCTAACCTACGTGCTGGTGCAGCCGAAGATGGAATTTTTTCGATGAGCCGCCCATCCCGCCGCCCCAAACTGCCCGCTCAAAAACCGCCGCGCCGTCCGCTGGCCCGCCCCAAACTGCCGCCCACGCCGGAAACGCCCGAACATCTCTGCGAGGCGGACGTGGCCGAAGGCCTGGAGCGCATCGCCTTCAGCGAACTGCGCCGGCGTTTCGGCGAAAATGTCGAACGGCTGGACAGGGGCGAGGCGCGACCCGGCGCGCTGCGCTTTTCCTATGCCGGCAACCTGTACCATTTGCTGGGGCTGCGGATGGCGCAGGCGGTTTATCTGGTGCGGCGCTTCGATGTGCCGCGCCCGAAGGCGCTGTTGGGACACCAGCACTTCACGGCGCTGCTGGCGATGATCGCCGCCGTGCGCGATCTTTCCCCGGCGGAAGCCTACCAGACCTTAACCCTCAATGCAGCGGGGTCGGACTCGTCGGTGATGCGGCGGCTGAAGGACGAACTGGCCGCCGCCACCGGCCTCAAACCCGCCGATGAAGGCGATCTGCTCATCCGTCTGCGGCATCCGCCCGGCGACCCGTCGGCCTGGGAGGTGCTGGTACGTCTGTCGCCGCGCCCGCTGGCGACCCGCTCCTGGCGCGTGTGCAGCCGCGAAGGCGCGCTGAACGCTGCCATCGCCGGCGCGATGGTTTTTCTGACACAGCCGAAGCCGGATGATGTGTTCCTCAACCTGCTGTGCGGCAGCGGCACGCTGTTGATCGAACGGCTGGCGCTGGAAAACGCCGCCAGCGCCGCCGGTTATGACCTGGACGAAACCGCCCTGGCCTGCGCCCGCCGGAACATCGAGGCGGCAGGGCTGGCCGACCGGGTGAGCCTTAACCTGGGCGATGCCCGCGCGCTGCCGCTGCCGGATAAAAGCGTGGACGCCATCTGCGCTGACCTACCGTTCGGCCATCTGGTCGGCTCGCACGAAGGCAACCTGGAACTGTACCCGGAACTGCTGCGCGAGGCGGCGCGGCTGCTCAAACCCGGCGGGCGGGCTGTGTTCATCAGCCATGAAGTGCGGCTGATGGAAAATCTGCTGGCGGACTCGCCGCGCTGGAAGATCGAACAGATCATCAAGGTGGCGCAGGGCGGGCTGAACCCGCGTATTTTTGTGCTGGTGCGGGTCTGATATTTTGCAAAAGCCGCCGAATGAGCGACAATTCCCCCTGATACAACCGTCGAGGCCGGCCTTATGAACACCCGCGAGTCCATTTTACACAAACTGCGCGCCGCGCGGCAGCCCTTCCCGGACGCGCCGCCGCGCCCCAAAACCTACCTACCGGTGACGGCGGTCGCCGACGAGTCGCCGGACAGCCTGCTGGCGCGTTTTAGCGAGGAGGTCGAACGCCTGGGCGGCGAGGTGTTCGCGGTCGAGGGCGACGAGGCCGCCCGCCGGAAAGTCCTCGACCTGCTGCACAGCCACCAGGCCGATCATGTGCTGGCCTGGCACTTCACGCGCATCCCGGTGCGCGGCCTGCGCGCGGCCATCGAAGACGCCGGAATCGCCGTCAGCCAGCCCAGCCTGCGCGACGAAACCCGCGCGGAAACCATCGCGGCCATCCGGGATGCCGGCGCGGGGCTAACCGGCGCGGATGCTGCCATCGCCGCCACCGGCACGCTGGTTTTTAGCACCGCCGCCGGCAAAGGCCGCCTCCCGACCATCCTGCCGCCGGCGCATATCGCCGTCATCACCTTAAACCAGCTCGTGCCGCGCCTGGAGGATTGGGTCGCCCGGCAGCGCGCCGCCGGCCTGGAAACGGCGCGGGGCAGCGCCAACCTGTGTTTTGTCTCCGGCCCCAGCAAAACCGGTGACATTGAGATGATTTTGGTCAAACAGGTTCACGGGCCGGGGGTGTTGCAAATCGTTGTAAAGCGATAATATAATATCCTGTTTATTTTATTCAGGGTTGTGGCTATGCCTTATTCCTTGCTTTGTAACGGCACGCTGATTGACGGCACAGGGACAAAACCACTGCGGAACGGCGGCATCTTGCTGGATGGCCGCTACATTCGTACCGTCGGCCCGGTAGATTCGCTGACCCTGCCGAATACGACGATTGAAGAAATAGACGCCGAGGGCGGTTTCATCATGCCGGGGTTCATTGATACCCACGTGCATATCATGATCGAAAACTTCAACCTGGCGCAGACGATGCAGACGCCGTTTTCGCTCAATTTTTACAAGGCCATCAACCACATGCGCCGCACCCTGGACGCCGGCATCACCGGCGTGCGCGATGCCGGCGGGGCCGACCTGGGCGTTAAAATGGCCGTCGAGACGGGGTTGGTCGAAGGGCCGAGGATGCAGATTTGCGTCACGATGCTCAGCACCACCGGCGGGCATGGCGACTCCTGGATGCCGGGAGGTCTGGATATGCCGCTGTTCCCGGCGCACCCTGGCCGACCGGATGGCCGCTGCGACGGCGTGGACGGCGTGCGGAAAAAGGTGCGCGAGGTGCTGCGCGCCGGGGCCGATGTGGTCAAAGTCGCGGCCACCGGCGGCGTCCTCAGCCCGACCGATCACCCGGAGTTCACCCAGTTTTCGCCGGAGGAGCTGGCGGTCATCGTGCAGGAGGCGTCCTTCCGGCGCGGCATCCGGGTGATGGCGCACGCCCAGGGCGCGGAAGGCGTTAAAAATGCGGTTCGCGCCGGGGTGCATTCCATCGAACATGGCATTTACCTGGACAACGAAGCCATCGAACTGATGCTCGAACGCGGCACGTTCCTGGTGCCGACGCTGCTGGCGCCGGTTTCGGTGGTGCAGATCGCGGAAGCCGCCGGCACGATGCCGGCTTATGGCGTGCGGAAAGCCCGCGAAGTGCTGGATATTCACCGGGAAAGCATCGCGCGCGCTTACAAGGCGGGCGTGAAGATCGTTATGGGGACGGACGCGGGCGTGATGCCGCACGGCACGAACATGGGCGAACTGGCGCTGCTGTGCGGCGTGGGTATGTCGCCGCTGAAGGTCATCACCGCCGCCACCCAGACCGCCGCCGAATGTTTGGGCTGGGGGGACTGGCTGGGGACGCTTGAGCCGAACAAAATAGCGGACATCATCGTCAGCAAGGCCAACCCGCTCAACGATATTCACGTGCTGGAAAACCCGGATAATATCATCCTGGTGATTAAAGACGGCGTGATCGTCAAGGATTTACGCAGCCGGGCCGCTTAAGGGGGATTGAACAATGGAGCTGGATGAGCTAAAACGCCGCGAACAAAACCGGCGGCGCTGGTGGCGCGTGGGGGCAGGCATCATGTTCGTACTGGCCGTCCTGCTCGCCATCGGCCAGGTACAGTATTTGCAGCAGGAGGCCGCCGTTTTCGCCACCCAGACAGCCCAGGCCGCGCCGACGCTGCCCTGAAGGGATGCCGTGAGGAAACGCTTTTGTCCGAACCGATTTTAAACCCCACTCTTAATCTGGCCCGGCAGTTGGCCGGGCAGTTTGCGATCCGCGCCGACCAGGCCGACCGGAAGGGCGAACTGCCGCCGGAGGATGTGCGCGCGCTGGTTGAATCCGGCTATTTAACCCTCAGCATCCCGCGTGTTTACGGCGGCCAGGAACTTTCGCTGCGGGAATGTACCGCCGCCCAGCTTGAGCTGGCGCAGGGCAGCGCCGCCTCCGCCCTGGTGGCGGCCATGCAGCTTCACGTGTTCGGCAGCGCGCGGGAAAACCGCCCCTGGCCGGAAGCCGCTTTTGAGCGGCTGTGTCGCATCGCCACCGACGGCGGCTTAATCAACGCGGTCGCCAGCGAACCGGCGCTGGGCAGCCCTTCGCGGGGCGGCGCGTTCGCCACCACCGCCGCGCCGCACCCGGACGGCTGGCGCATCAACGGTCAAAAAACCTGGATCACCGGCGGAAAACACCTGACGCACCTGCTGGTTAAACTCAACATCGAGGATGACCCGGCGGCGGTGCTGGTTCCAAACCACGCGCCGGGCGTGGTCTGGATCGAAACCTGGCGGCAGTCCCTCAGCCTGCGCGCCAGCGACAGCCACGACGTTTGTTTTGACGATGTAATCGTGCCGTTTGACCACCTGCTGGAGCGCGGCGCGCACCCGGAGCGCCCGCCGGACGCCTGGTTCGTCATCCTGGTCGCTTCGGTGTACCTGGGCGCGGCTCTGGCGGCGCGAGATGCCGTCATCGCCTATGCGCTGGAGCGCGTGCCGACGGCGCTGGGGCGCCCGATTGCCACCCTGCCCGGCATCCAGCGGCAGATCGGGGAAATAGACCTGGCGCTGCAAAATGCCCGCAGCTTTTTGCTGGAAGCGGCGGCGGGCTGGGGCGGCGACGCTGAGTCCCGGCGGCGGTGGTTCCCGCGCATCGTGGCCGCCAAAGTCCTCGCCACCGAAACCGCCGCCAGCGTGACCGAAAAGGCGCTGCGGATCGCGGGCGGGGCCGGCATCACCCATGCGCTGCCGCTGGAACGTTTTTTCCGCGACACCCGCGCCGGGTTAATGCACCCGCCGTCCGGCGACGGGGCTTTAGAGATGATCGGCAAACACGCGATTGAACAGGCGAAAGGGAACGCCGATGGATAAACCGCCGCCCGGCGACCTGGCGGCGCTGGAAACCCTGATTGAGGGCTGGCTGGCGCGCGCCCAGGACGCCGCCGACAAAGCCCAGAATTTGAGCCGCATTGGCGCCAACCGGGCGGAGTTTTACCGGGGACAGGCCGAGGCGTACCGCAGCGCCGCCGCCGAACTGCGCGACCTGCTGGCGGGCGAGTCCGGCGATCTCCAGGCCGCGCCGGTCGAATACGCCCAGGTGACCTTGGACACGGCGCAGACGGTGTTGAAGCTGGCCGGGCTTTCCACCGCCGAACTGCGCGCCCACCCCGACCGCACCTTCAGCATCCTGTTTCTGCCGCTGCAATATCGCTCGACCGGCGAAGTGGCAGAAAAACTGCTGGACGTGGCCGACGTGGAAATTCTGGACTCTGGCCGCCTGCCCAATACCAACAAGTCGTTCGTGGACTTCGCCTTTAAGTCGCCCCCGGTGTAAACCTGTTATGCCGGCGCGCGGCGCGCCCACAGGAAATCCCTCACCACTGTGATGAAACGCTCGAACCGGTCGCACATCAGGAAATGCCCGGCATCCTCAAAATGGACGTGCCGGCCTTCGCGCCAGTCAACCTGGGGCGCACAACGGCGGTGAGGCTGTATCCGTTAGGGGCGCGTGAAGCGAGCCGCACTCCGAATCTTTTCCCCTTCTCGCGCAGCGCGCGAGCCGCGCATGTATAAGGAGATTGCCATCATGACTGCCTCTGGCGTCGTTCGCTGCGCCTGCCGGATGGAGTCGCCGTTTGAGCCGGAAAAAGCCGCCGCGTTTATGGCAGCCGATATGTCCGCCGGGGCGCGGTCGTGCGCTCCGGCCAGATCGAAATCGGTGTTAATCGCTGGCGCTCTTTTCCGGCTGCGGTTGGGCCGACCAGAGCGGGCTGTCGGAGTACAGCCTGCGCCCCAGCCACAGCGATACATACACCAGCCCCACCAGCACCGGCACTTCAACCAGCGGGCCGACGACAGTCGCCAGCGCCTCGCCGGATGCCAGACCAAAAACGGCAATCGCTACGGCGATAGCCAGCTCAAAATTGTTGCTGGCCGCCGTAAACGAAATGGTGGCCGTATCCGGGTAGGGGAATTTGAGCAGATAGGAAAGGCCGAACGAAACGACAAACATGATGACGAAATAAAACACCAGCGGCATCGCGATCCGCACCACATCCAGCGGTCTTTCCAGAATCACCTCGCCCTTGAGCGAAAACATGATGACGATGGTGAACAGCAGCCCGATGATGGCCGTCGGGCCAAGACGCGGCATGAAGCGGGTTTCGTACCATTCTTCGCCTTTGAGCCGCCCCAGGATCAGCCGCGTGAGAAAACCCGCTGCCAGCGGAACGCCCAGGAAGATCAGGACGCTTTTGGCGATGTCCCCCATCGAGACGTTAAGCGCCACCCCCTGCGCGCCCAACCAGCCGGGGACGATGGTGAGGTAGAAGTAACCAAGCACCGTATACATGACGATCTGGAAAAGAGAATTGATCGCCACCAGCACGGCGGCATACTCGTTATCCCCGCAGGCCAGCATATTCCAAATCAACACCATAGCGATACACCGCGCCAGACCGACGATAATCAAACCGGTGCGGTATTCCGGGTGATCGGGCAGCATCAGCCAGGCCAGGACGAACATCAGCGCCGGGCCGATAATCCAGTTCAGCACAAGCGATGTACCGGACATCTTCCAGTTGCTGACGATGCCGGGAATTTTGCCGTACTTGACCTTCGCCAGCACCGGGTACATCATCCACAGCAGCCCGATGGCGATAGGCAGCGAGACGGTATCCAATTTGACCGAATCCAGCGCCGGGGCCAGGTCGGGAAACACTTTTCCCAGGATGATGCCGACAGCCATCGCGGCAAAAATCCACACCGGCAGGAAACGGTCAAGAACAGAGAGCTGGTGGAAAACGCCGCCGGGCTGCGCCGTAAGGGATTGAGATTGACTGACCATAGTTGATAACCTCTTTGCTCTGTTACATCAACCAGATGAGAATAATGCGCGCGATAGGGGAGCGCCACCGGGCGGCCACATTGGGCCGCCCCTACTATGATTGGTCTATGCGGTAAATAGCCTGATTTTCGCGCAGTTTGTCCTTGCTCTCGCGCAGGATTTTTCTGTCGCGGATGATTTGTTGAATGTAACCACGCGACGGAAACTCGATTGCCTCACGCGGACAGATTGTGGCGCAGGTTGAGCAGCCCACCATACAGTTAAGCGGGTTTGCAACCACCGCTACATTGTGTTCATAATCGAACTGGTAGACCTGACGCCCGCAGGAAGTCACGCACAGCCCGCAGCCGATACAGCGTTCAGCCACAATCGCTGGATTCCAGTGAATTTCTTCGCGGGGTATCCCGTGCCAGGGTTTGACCAATGTTTGCGAGTCGCTCACGCCGATTTGCCTTTCTTTAAGCTCACACCTGGGCTAAAAACAGCCCGAACAGATAGCCGGCCAGCGTGCTGAAGACCGCCACCAGGCCGACGTAAGCTGCCGTTTTGCGCCGCCCCAGGATTTTGCCCGTCACCAGGATGCTTTGCAGGCTCAGTTCCGGGTCGGACAGCAGGTAGGCCAGCAGCGGGCCGCGATTCATGCCCAGGTCAAGGAACATGCGCGCAATCGGCACTTCGACCAGGGTGGGGAAGTACATGAACACGCCGAACGTCACCGCCAGCAGGTTCGCCCCGATGGTGTTCTGCCCGGCCAGCGTCCGAATCCAGTCCTCCGGGATGAGCGCGCGCACCACACCCGCCGCAAAAACGCCCACAATCAGCAGCGGGAAAATCTGCTTGACGAAACGCCAGGTTTCCGCCAGCCAGCCGGCCAGTTCGTCGCGTTCCAGGTGGCGCGCCGCCACATAGACGATGGCCGCCAGCAGCAGGGCTTCGGCCACAAAACGCCCGGTGAAATGAATGACGATGCTGCCGCTTTCGGTGGCCGGGGCGGCCAGCAGCAGCGTCAGCGCCACCAGCGCCAGCGAGGCCCACGTCCAGCGGTTGAAGCCGTTCAGCACGTCGTTCAGGCCTTTCCAGGCCACCGGCGCGATAATAACCAGCAGCACGATCAGCAGCGCGCCCTGGAACGTCAGGTTCAGCGCGTCCAGCGCCGGCTGCACCGGCACATCCACCGGCAGCCGCACGGTGAACAGCGTCCCCGTCAGCAGGTCTATTTGCAGCGTCCCGGCCACCAGGACGGCCAGCAGCAGGACGAAGAAAACCCACAGCGCCGGGCGCATGGCGGTGTCATCCTGGAACAAATCCGATGACACCGGCGCGGCCTGCGGCTGTTTAAACAGCGCCGCCATGATGAGGCCGATGAGAATGCCGAAAGCGATGGACAGGACGATACGCGCCAGCGCAATATCCATGCCGATGGCCGCGCCTGTATAGCTGATCGCCAGGATATTCACCGCCGGGCCGACGAACAGGAAGGTGATGGCCGGGCCAAGCCCCGCGCCGCGCTTCCAGATGCCGGCGAACAGCGGCAGGATGGTGCAGGAACACACCGCCAGCAAAAAGCCGCCCGCCGCTGCCGCCGGGTAGCTGATGTATTTGGGCGTGCGCGGGCCAAGATAGCGGGTGATGACGCCTTTCGGCATCAGCCCGCTGAGGTAGCCGGCTATGAAAAAAGCCGGCACCAGGCACAGCAGGACATGAGCGGCCAGGTAATCCAGCAGTCCCATCCACCCGGCCTGAAGCAGCTGAACAATGTAATCGCCAACTGGCATGATGTTTTCCCCTACATTCACTTTCCTGAATATGCCGGCTCACAGAAAACCCCGGTTTTCCGCCGGGGTTGTTCGGCCTATGCCATTTCGGCTTCCCGCGCCCAGTCCATGATCTGCTGGCGTTTGGGGATACGCCCGGCAGACACCACCTTCTCGTTGATGACCAACCCCGGCGTGCTGAGGATGTTGTAAGCCATGATGTCGCTCATTTCGGTGACTTTGGTCAGTTCGTAGGGGATGCCGGCCTCGTCCAGCGCGGCGCGTGCCTCGGCTTCCAGGCGTTTGCAGTTGGAACAGCCCGAACCTAGAACTTTGACGTGAATCATGTGTGCTGACCTCCTGATACGTTCGCCTCGGCCACTGCCGCCGGCAAACGCGAATCCGAACAAAACAACGGTACGGGGACAGGCCTTTCGCCCAACACGCTTGCCAGGACGGCTTCCGTTACCGGGCTGACCAGACGGTAAAACACCTGCAAACCCTCTTTGCGCGTTTCGACCAGGCCGGCCTCGCGCAGCACCATCAACTGCTGCGAGATGTAGGCCTGCCGTTTGCCCAGCGCGGCTTCGATCTGGCAGACGCAGATTTCGCCGCCGCGCAGCAGGTCGAGGATGTGCAGGCGAACCGGGTGCGCCAAGGCCCGAAAAACGAGCGCCAGGTCATCATACGTGTGGCTCATGGTGTCCCTTTATATTCAACATCTCGAATATAGATTACCTGCCGCAAAGCCTCGCGCCCAGTGCCATCCATCATATCCTGGTCGTGACAGGTGTTACATCGCCGACGGCAAACGGTAGGATACGCGCCGCATTCCTGGCAGGTTTTGTGCGGCGCGCGGATTTCAAAAAACTTCGTGCCTTTGGCCTGTTTGCTGTAAAATAGGATGCCGTAATGCGCCGGCAGCAGCGTTTTGCCGAGCGGCGTACTCATGGCATCCCAGGCAATCCAGTGGCGGAAGTGCGCGTGTTTGTTCAGGATGGCGGCGTAATACGTCAGCCATTTGGGGATGTTATGCACCAGAATCGAGCCGGTAGGTTTGGTGACGCGCACCAGTTCCACCAGCCACTTTTCGCACCAGGCCAGGTAATCATCCAACGATTTCTGGTCGTCATAAGTGGCATATTTTTTGTCCAGGTTAAAGGGCGGGTCGGCAAAACAGACATCTATGCTGTTGTCGGGGATGTCCGCCAGTTTTTCCAGGCAGTCGCCCAGGATTACCTGATCTACCCTTACACCCACACGCTCACATCACCTTTAGAACGGATGTCCTCCTGAACATCTATTCTAAAGGAACCCAATGGGGTGCCAAGTGGAGCCTTGATTGTCAAAGTTTTGCTGAACAATCAGGCCTTTTGTTTTTCTTCCAACTCAGCACTTGCCAACTCGGCACTTTCCCCCTACCGGCCCGTCCAGTCGCGCAGGTAGAGGAAGTCGTGACCGATGGTGCGGCGGCTGAGTTTGGCGATGTTCGGCATGGTGCGTTTGTAATGGTTGGCCTTCACCCGCCGCCAGACGTTTTCCACGAAGGCGCGGTCGAAACCCTCCTCCGCCACTTCATCCACCGTAAAACGTTCGTCCACCAGCAGGAACAACACCTGATCTACGTCGTTGTAGGTAAAACCCAGCTCGCCTTCATCGGTCTGGCCTTCCCACAGGTCGGCGGACGGCGCTTTGTGGATGATAGCCGGCGGCACGCCCACCGCCGCCGCCAGCTGCCGCACCTGATATTTGTACAGGTCGGCAATCGGCTGGAGCGCCACGCCGCTGTCGCCGTAAATGGTGCTGTAACCAAGCAGAAATTCGGTCTTGTTGCTCGTCCCCATCACCAGCCCGCCCCAGGCCGCCGACTGGTCGTACAGCACGATCATACGCAGCCGTGCCAGGATGTTGCCCTGGCGAATCCGGTTCATGTCCGGGAACTGATTGATGAGCGGGTCGGCCATGTCGGTGATCGGCACGGTCAGGCTGGGCAGCCCCAGGTCTTGAATGACCGCTTCGGCGTCCAGCAGGCTGGCTTCGGACGACGCGCGGTAGGGCATCCGCACCGCCAGCACGTTTTCTGCGCCCAGCGCCTCGGCGGATAGGTAAGCCGACAGCGCCGAGTCAATGCCGCCGGACAGGCCGATGATGGCGCGTTTCATGCCGGCTTTGGCGATCTGATCGCTGATGAAGCCGGTGAGCATTTTACGGGCGATGCCGGTGTTGATGTCCAGGCGGTGCAGGATGTTAGATGGCGTGCTGGTGGTCATGGCGGTTTCTCCTGGCTGATCGTTTCCAGTATAGAGGGGCTTCGGCGCGCCGACAAGGAGCGGTTATAACCAGGGGACGAGACATATCTCATCCTTGCGGCGTGTTACATAACGTCAGTTCGGGATAAGAACGGTCGAGATTAACCCGAACGCCGGTCATTTGGATACTCTCCACTTCTCATAAGCTTGCGGGTTTCACATTTCAGGAGTAATATAAGATACGATTAGTATCCACACTTCAGCTGTTCAATTGATGGGGGGTTTTCCATAAACTATCGTGAAATCCGCTCACCGGGAGTGATGTAGAACAGATGGTCGCCACCACTGAAGACCCTGACGATTTAAAAAGACAGGTCGAGTATCTGGACACGCACTATCGCCGCCTGGTCGAAAGCATCAGTGAAGGTATCTCGGTGGTGACACTCGACGGCATTGTTGCCAGCCTCAGCCCAGCTTTTGAAAGCCTAACCGGCTGGACGACCAGCCAACTTATTGGAAGTTACGTTCAATCGCTTGTCCATCCTGTGGATTTGCCGCTGACTATCGAACGTTTACAGCGTTTGAACAACGGAGAGCAGTTACCGCCGGGGAAGCTGCGTCTGTTACAAAGTTCGGGGGAGTATCGCCTCGTTGAGGTGGTCGGACAGCCAGAAATCGAAGCGGGCAAAGTTAAAAATGTTTGGGTGCTGGTTCGAGACTTATCCAAAGATGAGCAGTTAGCAAAGCAGCAGGAGGAGCTTTCCCAGGAGCAAAGAGGCGTTCAGCTGCTCTATGACCTGATTCGTGCTGCGACGACCAGGGCGCGCGACCCTTTAACCAGGGTTAATCTGGTCGCTTACTGGCTGACAAGACAAATCAGCGAGCCGGCCGCCTTTTCTTCTGCAAATGTTATCGAACTGCAAGTTCAGCACCTGGTTTCGCTTCTTGAGCGTGTACTGGCTATGGCCGAACTCGATGCCAATCGCGCGCATTTTGCTTTTGGGCCAGTACATCTCAACCGAGTACTCCACTACCTTGAAACCACTATATCATCCCTGGCTGAAGCCAGGAAAATCACGCTCACGCTCAAGCCCGCCGATACACTTCCACCGGTGAGAGCAGACGAGCAGCAGCTGTATCGCGCGGTACAAGAGGTGGTCGAAAACGCCCTCGAATATACGCCGGAAAATGGCACTGTCACGGTCAGTACCTTCAGGAAAGAGACGTATGGTGTCCTTGAAGTGCAAGACACGGGGATAGGGATTGCTGCTGATCTTATGCCGCACCTGTTCGAGCGGTTCTATCACTTTAACCTGCCGCCCTCTGCGCCTGAAAAACTGGGCCTGGGGCTACCGATTGCCAAGAAAATTCTCGAACAGCACGATGGAACCATCAGCGTGGAAAGCGCACCCGGCAAAGGCAGCACCTTTACCATTGCTGTTCCCCTCTACACTCCCTAACCCCTTCAACATTGGTTTTTTATTCCTACAATCAGGCTTCCTGGCTGACGGCGCGCCCCAGCAGCGTATCAATTTCCCGCATCTGGTCGGCGGTCAGCGGGCCGAAGCGCATCGCCCCGGCGTTTTCTTCCACCTGCGCCACTGTGCGAAAACCCGGAATCGGCAGCGTTTGTGGGCTGCGCGCCCACAGCCAGGCCAGCGCCCCCTGCGCCAGCGTGCGCCCGCCGCCGGTGAGGATTTCGCGGATGGCGTCCAGCCGCGCCAGCCATTCGGGATGCGGCTTGCCGTCTTTAAAGTAACGCATCCATGCCGGGCTGTGTTCGCCGCGCACGTCGTTCTGGGCAAGCTTTGAGTTAGCGGCGTATTTGCCGGTCAGCAGCCCCATCGCCAGCGGCCCCCGGTTGATGGCCGCCTGGTTGAACTGCTCGCACAGCGCGATGATGGCCGCGTTGTCGGTCAGCACATTCATATCCACCTGGATGGCGGCGCAGTTCGGCCCTTCGACGAACACGCGGGCGCGCTCTGGAAAATCGGTACTCCAGCCGTAGCTGCGGATTTTGCCTTCCTTAACCAGCGCCTCCAGCGTATCGCGCACTTCAGCGGCCTGGTCGGCGGGATAATCGTTAATGTGGAACTGGTACAGGTCAATCACGTCGGTATTCAGCCGTTTGAGCGAGGCTTCGCAGGCGCGGCGGATATAGCCGGGCGAAGCGTCCGCGCCGGTGATCTGGCGCGCGGACTCGTCAAACAGATTGCCGAACTTGGTGGCGATCACCACTTCGTGGCGGCGTCCGGCCAGCGCGCGGGCGATCACCCGTTCGCTGTGGCCCGTGCCGTACACGTCGGCAGTGTCCAGGAAGTTCACGCCCAGTTCCAGCGCGCGGTGAATGGCGCGAATCGACTCCTCGTCGTCCACTTCGCCCCAACCCACCGGCGTATCGCCCGACCAGAACGGCCCGCCAATCGCCCAGCAGCCCAGGCCAACGGCGCTGACCTGGATGCCGGAACGGCCCAATACGCGGTTAAATGCAGCAGTCATGATCGTTTCTCCCTTAACATTCGGCGTCGCATGATGTCGTAAGCGTGCCGGTGATCGGCTTGGCGGCGGGCAGTGCCGGGCGGCCCGGCAGCCTTAACGGCGGCCTGAGCCAGGCCAGAAGCCGGCGCAGCGAGATAGAATTTCCGGCAGACGGTACAGCGGCGGCCTGTTCAAGCTGGCGCTGCTCAAATTCAATACGTACCCGCTCGGTCAGCGGGGTCATCGGTGGAAACATGATAACCTCCTGTAACGTAACTTAGGGCTGGTTAATCAGGGTGTTCGTTCGGCGAGTAATTCCCCATACAGCTCGATTTTGTACTGGATGACCTTCAGATGTTCCTGAAGTTCGGCCATGTGCGCTTCGACATTCCGCCGGAGTTCCTTCAGCATTTCCAGCCGTTCGGGCAGCGTTTCGTCGCCCATCCGCTGGAGTTCGGCATAACGCAGCATCTGGTGGATGGGCATCCCGGTGGCGCGCAGTTTTTTAAGGAACTCAATCCAGCCAACGTCATCCATCGAATAGCGGCGGTGCGTGTTCTGCGCCCGGCCAATCGAATGAATGAGGCCGATACGCTCGTAATAACGCAGCGTATGGACGCTCAAACCGGTGGCTTCAGCCACGTCCTGGATAGTGAGTAGCTCGGTTTGTGTGTTCATGATTCAGACTCTACAACTTAGAGCGCGCTCTAAGTCAAGACCCCAATTTGAGGAATTTTTCCGGTCATGCAGGGCGAAAAAAACCTGCCGACCGGCGGCGTTTATGCTGGGGTTTCTTCGGCATCTGTTTCAACTTCGCCCCACGCCACCAGCGTGAGGCGGTGCGGAAAATCTTCTTCGACGGCGACTTGCAGGGCATGATACCCGCCGCTCTCCTGCGCCTGCACTACGACAATAACCTGATATTTGCCGATGGCGACCACCTGCTCCACGCGCAGTTTGCCCAGCGCGGCGCGGCGGTCGCGCCAGTCCGCCAGCAGCGCAGCAGCGTCGGCCTCGGCCAGCGCAGCCGGCGCGCAGCCGTCGGCAATGTAGGCGCGCAGGCGGTCGAAGTCGCCCCGGTTGTACAGCGTCAGCAGGGCGATCAGCCGCATCCCGGCGCTGCTGCCTGTTAAATGCGCCTGGGCGTTCATGCCGGCGCCTGGGGCGGCTGCGGCGGGAAGATGTCGCGCAGCGGCAGCGTGAAACCGGGCAGCAGGTCGTCGCCATCCAGCGCGCCGGCGGCATCCACTTTGCGCAGGTTCAGGCTGCCGTCATCGCTGCGGCGGCAGATGGAGGCCATCTGCCTGTCCGGGTAGACAATCCAGACGATTTTTGTGCCGGATTCGAGATACGACTCGGCCTTGCCGAGCAGCTGCCGCTCCCAACTACCGGGGGAGGCCACCTCGACGGCCAGATCGGGGGCGAACTGGAACGCATCCGGCAGCGGCCAGCCCTGCCGTTCCCTCGACACGAACGATGCATTGGGGATGAGTACGTCGCCGTTGGGCAAGGTATAACTGACTCCATCGCTGAAGACAAAACCCATCTGCCGAGGTTCGACATATTTGAGCATCACGAACATAATATGCGCGATAATCCACTGATGCCGCGGCCTCGCCGGTGGCGCTTCGATGATCTCCCCGTCGAGCAGTTCAAAGCGTTTTTGGGCGTTCTCAGGCTGGTCGTAGAGCGCGGATAAATCCTCACGGGTGAAACGCTGTTCGCGGATAGCCATAAGTCTCGTCCTCCTCGCCCGCAAGAGCGCCCCGGTGCGGTCGCCCCACCATCATTGTATCACGCGCCGTCCCGGCGGAGGATGCGCCCCATCTCGCGCAGCACCAGATCGGGGCGTTCGTCGCGCAGCAGCGGCAGGCGGCTGCGCGTGCGGTGAAGCTGGTTGAGGTCAATTTCCTGCACGATCAGCTTTTCGTCGAAGTAACAGCCGCGAGTCAAAAATTCGCCGTCTGGGTCAACAATGGACGAGCCGCCCCAGAAGTTTTTGCCGTCCTCATAGCCGACGCGGTTGCAGTGAATGATGTAGCTGGTGAACAGGCTACCGTATGCCTGATTGACCAGCTCCACCCAGCGCGAGCCGGACAGCCGGTCGCCGGCATCCAGCCCCCGACTGGGGCTGGCGCTGTGAAAAATGAGGATGTCCGCGCCGTCCAGCCACAGCAGATACGGCGGCGACATATGCCAGAAGTCCTCGCAGATCAGCATCCCGGCCCGCCCGAAGCGCGTATCGAAGGCGCGCACATGTTCGCCCTGGTCGAAGTAGCGCCCTTCGTCGAACATGGCGTAGGTCGGCAGGTAAATTTTTTGGTGAATGTGCAGGGTTTCCCCCTGCGACAGATAAGCCGCGCTGGTGTAAAAACGTTCGCGGCGGTCTTCCTGCACGAAGCCGAACACGATGTCCATGTGCTGGCTGGCGTCCAGCAGGGCGCGGAAGGCCGTGTCGTCCCGGCTGGCGCGGATCGCCACCTCCGGCACTAAATCCTGCACCTGGTAGCCGGTCAGCGACAGTTCAGGGAAAACGATCAGGTCAACGCCGGCCTGGTCGGCCTGCTCGATGTAGGCCAGGTGTTTGTCCAGGTTGGCCGCCACGTCGCCCAGCTTGGGGTAAATCTGCGCCAGTCCGATCTTCAACCGCATACCATCTCCTTAAAAATTCAACACAGAGGCTCAAAGGCACAGAGAAGATTCTCTTTTGTGCCTCTGCGTCTTTGTGTCTCTGTGTTATGCATTTCTCTTCCAGCCGGGGCCGCGCACGACACGGCCCGGCGTCGCCCCGGTATGCTCACCATCGTACAGCACCGGCGCGCCGTTCACCAGCACGTAAACCATGCCGGTGCTGTACCGGTGCGGCTGCTGCGGCGTGGCGTGATCCTGCACTTTGTCCGGGTCGAAAATCGCCACGTCGGCGGCGTAACCGGGCCTAAGCCAGCCGCGCCCTTCGATCTTCAGGTTGGCTGCCGGGAAGGATGTCAGCCGGCGGACGGCTTCTTCCAGCGGAATCAACCGCTCGTCACGCACGTATTTCGCCAGCACACGGGCGAACGAGCCGTAGGCGCGCGGGTGCGGGTTGGACTTTAAAAATACGCCCTCCGGGGCCTGCGACCCGGCATCGGAGCAGAAGCTCACCCAGGGCAGCGCCGCCTGCCGCCGCAGGTTGTCCTCCGACATGCTGAAGTACATGGTAAAAACGCGGCTGTTGTCCTCCACGATCAAATCCATCAGCGTATCTTCCGGGGACGTGCCGCGTTCGGCGGCCACTTCCGCCAGCGTTTTGCCGGTTAGCGGCTTCAAGCGTTCGGTCTTAAAACCGGCCACCATGATACGGTCGGCCCAGTTTTCGGCGTACATGTTCTCCCACTGGTCGGCGGGCTGGACGATTTCGGCCTTGATGCGGGCGCGGGTGTCGGGGTCTTTCAGCCGTTCGACCAGCGCGTTGTGGCCGCCCTCGTGCGCCCAGGGCGGCAGCGACGCATCCAGCCCGGTGCCGGAAAACGGGTAGGTGTACATATCGGCGGTGATGGGCAGCCCTTCGGCGCGGGCGGTTTCGATGCGGGCGATGGCCGTTTCCATCTTGTGCCAGTTGGAGCGCCCCGCCGCCTTGAGATGATAAATCTCGCCCCGGACGCCAGCTTCCCGCACGATGGTGAAAAATTCGTCCAGCGCCTCTAAAAACGCGCTGCCTTCGCTGCGAAGATGCGAGATGTACAGGCCGTCGTATTCCGCGACCACCCGCGCCAGCTCGACCAGTTCTTCGGTGGTGGAATAAAATTCCGGCGGGTAAATGAGCGCCGTTGACAGACCGACCGCGCCTTCTTCCATTGCCTGCCGCAGCAGCGTTTTCATCTGTTCGCGTTCGGCGGGCGTGGGGCGGCGGTCATCGTAACCGACGGCGTAAACGCGCAGCGTGCCGTACCCAACGAACGAGGCGATATTGGGGGCAACACCGCGCCGCTCCAGGTAGTCCAGGTATTCGCCCAGGGTCGTCCATTCGATGTCGTAACGAATGTCGCCCTGGCGCATGAAACCGCCGGGCGATGTGTCTTTCATTTCTTCGGTCAGCGGCCCCATAGACGAGCCTTCGCCCATCACTTCCAGCGTCACGCCCTGGCGAATCTCGCTTTGCGAGCGGCCATCTTCGATCAGCGACTCGCTTGACCAGCTTAACATATTGATAAAGCCAGGCGCGACCGCCAGCCCATCGGCGTTGATGATCTGGGCGGCGCCGGCATCCTTCAGGTCGCCGACCGCCGCGATTTTGCCGCCGCCGATGGCTAGATCGCCCCGGAAGGGCGCGCCGCCGCCGCCGTCATAAATCGTACCGCCGCGTATGAGGATGTCGTAGTCGGGCATGAAACCCCTCCCTAAATCCCTCCCCGTACACGGAGAGGGACTTCAAAATGCAAAATCTTTTTTCCCTGTGTACGGGGCTAACTCCCTTTGACCAGCCGCCAGAGGCCCAGCGCCAGCAGCCCTAGGTCGAACCACTGGTCGAGCCGCAGCCCGATCAGGGTCGCTACCGCATCACCCCGGTAAAAGCCTATCACAAACATGCCGGCGCTGAGCAGCACCAATACAAGCCAAAAGCGCCGGCGGCGCAGCCAGCCGCGCCACAGCAGCAGGCCGGCCAGCAGCAGCCCGCCCGCCGACAGCAGCAGCCCGAAAAGCTGCGTATTATAACGCGGCGCGACGATGCCGAAGATGTCGGCGCTTTCCCCGGCCACCAGCGGCGGATAATCGGCCAGCGTGGGGACTTCCTGGCCGTAACCGCAGGCGGCGGCCATGCAGCCCCACCAGCCCGCCAGCCCGATCAGCGGCAGGCCGGGCATCAGTGTGTCCAGCAGGGAGTCGGCATTCACCCGGCGCAGCCGCGCCGCCAGCTTTAGCCCGATCACGCCGCCCAATGCCGCGCCGTGCCAGTTCAGGCCGCCCAGCTCCAGGTGGAATGCCTCGCCCAGGTTATTGCCAAAATAATCCCAACTGAGCAGCACATGCCCCAGCCGCGCCAGGATCACCGCGCCGATGAGCGCCCCCAGATAAACGTCGGCAGCGGCGGCAGCACGCAGCAGCGAGCGTGTTTCGCCGTCTGCCAGCCGGGCGCGGTGGAGGCCAATAACCGCGCTGGCGAGAATGGCTATCGCCAGCAGCAGGGTAAACGTCTGCAACGTCCAGGGGCCAATCGTCGTATATAAGCTAGGCATAAACACCTTCCGGTTCTGCCGAAGGTTAATATGAGCGTACCCCTAATATCGGGGGGTCACAATGGGTAAGGCAGAAATCAGATGTTATAATACCGTTGATTCTGCTATACCTAAAGGTATTTTGCAGGCGATCTGATGATGAAAAGTCGGTTAATTAAGGAGTGAAAAGCATGGGTGGAGTCAGTGCCATCATCGGTACATTGGCCCTGTTAGGTTTCCTGCTCTTTCTGGTCGGCGCGGGGCTGGCCGTCATGGCCGCCTCGCAGGGGCGGCCCGCGCGCGGCGGCGTGCTGCTGGCGCTCATCGGCCTGGTGGCCGGCCTGCTGCTCAGCCTCGTCAGCCAGGGCATTCTGATCGTCGAGCCGACCCAGGTAGCGGTTGTCGTCAATACCCTGACCGGTACGCTGGAGGAACCGGCGCGCGGCGCGGGTACGTCCATCGTTATCCCGGTCGTCCAGCTGTATTACATCTATCCCATCACGCAGCAGCAGTATACGATGGCGGGTAAAGAACTGGAGGGCCAGGTGCGCGGCAACGATGCCGTGCAGGCACGAACGCGGGACGGGCAGGAAATTTCGATGGATATCACCGTTTTGTACGCCGTCAACCCCGGCAAGGTGAACACGGTGCATACCCGCTGGCAAACCGGCTACCAGGACAACTTTGTGCGCCCGACCGTGCGCGGCATCGTCCGCGAGGTGGTGTCCGGCTACGGCGCGGAGGAAATCTACGGCACGGCGCGCGGGGCGCTGGAAAATGAAATGCAGGAGCGCGTCGGCCAGCGTTTTGATGAAGAAGGGCTGATCCTGACCGACCTGCTGGTACGCGACATCAGCTTCTCGGAGCAGTTCCGCCAGGCTATCGAACAGAAGCAGATCGCCGACCAGGAAGCCCAGCGCGCTGAACTCCAGATTCGCCAGCGTGAAAACGAGGCCGCCCAACTGCGCGCCCAGGCCCAGGGCGAACGCGACGCCCGCATCGCCCGCGCCGAAGGTGAAGCGCAGGCCATCGTGCTGCGCGCCCAGGCCGAGGCGGAAGCCCTGCGGCTGGTCAGCGAGCAGATCGCGGCCAACCCCAGTTTGATCCAATACCTGTACGTGCAAAACCTGAGCGATAATGTCAGCATCGCGCTGGTTCCGTCCAACAGCCCGTTCCTGTTCGACTTCGCCAGCCTGGCCCAGCCAAACGCGGATTTCGTCGCGCCCAGTGTGCCGGAGATCACCGTCCCGCAGGCCGAGCCGGAAGCGACGCCGCAGCCGGGCGGGTAAACACGCGGCAGTGTGTAGGTAGGGGTGGGTTGAGAAACCCGCCCCTGCGGAAATTCTCTGCGACCTTCCCCTCTTTACGCGCTTTGCGTTGAGTCTTTTCTCTGCATGGTGGGCGGCCCAACACAGCCGCTCACCCACGTAAATATTGTCTAAGAAAAACCCACGCCCGATTGACTCCCCCTCAGCTTAACCATAAAATTAAGGTGGACTGAAATACTGTGTAAGGGTTTATATTTCGTGTAGAAAAAGTGTCGGGTCATAACCTATGGCGAAGGACTACTATCAAACGCTGGGTGTCAAACGTGACGCCAGCGAAAAAGACATCAAAACCGCCTTCCGCAAGCTGGCGAAAAAACATCACCCGGACGCTAATCCGAACGATCCCAACGCCGAGTCGCGCTTCAAGGAGATCAACGAGGCGTATGAGGTGTTGAGCGACCCGGAAAAACGGGCGCGTTATGACCGCTTCGGCACGGCCAACCCGCAGTTCGACCCGAACTTCCCCGGCCAGACCTACACATATACCAATGTGGACATGGGCGATTCGCCCTTTGCCGACATCCTGGAGTCGCTGTTCGGCAGTTTTGGCCGGTCAGGGCGTTCGCGGGGCGCGTCGGGCGGTTTTCGGGGCAGCCCGTTCGGCGGGGCGGTGAATATGGATGCGGATGGCGAGGACATCCGCCAGAAAGTGACCATCAGCCTGAAGGAAGCCTACACCGGCACAAGCCGCCTGGTGACTAAAGGCGACCGGACGGTGAAGGTGAACATCCCGGCGGGGGCCGCCACCGGCACGAAAGTGCGGCTTTCCGGCGAGGGGATGCCCGGCACGGGCGGCGGTCGCTACGGCGATTTGTATCTGATCGTGGAGGTCGCGCCGGACGCGCAGTTCGAGCGTAAAGGCGACGACCTGTACGTGGACGTGAAAGTGGATATGTTCACGGCTTTGCTGGGCGGCGAGGTGGAAGTCCCCACGATGGAGCGCCCGGTCAAACTGCGGATTCCGCCCGGCACGCAGTCCGGGCGTAAGTTCCGGCTGCCCGGCAAAGGGATGCCGGTGCTGCGGCAGAAAGACCAGCGCGGCCACCTGTACGCGCGCGTGTTGATTACCGTGCCGGAACACCTGAACGCCGAGCAGAAGGCGCTGGTGGAGCGCCTGCGCGACTCGCTGCGGTGAGGCAGGGGCGCAGATCAGGCCAGGCTGCCGTCTCCATGACGCGCCTGGTGCATTTTCGCGCCCCTCTCCACCGACTCGTTGTACGTGAAAGGGTTTGCCGACGGTTTAGCGCCGCAGGCGGGATACCAGCGCCAGCGCGGCAGGGGCCAGGAACGGCAGCACACTGTCGCCGGGCGCTAACCGGAACGGCAGGCTGTTTTCCACCGGCGACAGCGGTGCCGGCACGAAGATAAACACAAACACCACCAGCGCCAGCACCGCCACCCAGCGCCGACGGCTGTCCAGCGGCGTTATCATGTCCAGCGGCGTGGCGTACATACGCCCGAAGATCAGCAGCAGAATCACCCAGAACAGCCATACATCCGTGACCAGCACCAGCGCCACCATCACCGCCAGCAGCGGAAAGTACAGCTTGCGCGCGCGGTCGCCGATCAAAGCGTACAGCACATGCCCACCGTCAAGCTGGCCGATGGGGATGAGGTTGAGCGCCGTCACCAGCAGCCCCGTCCAGCCCGCCCAGGCAAGCTGGCTGCAATTGATACACACATCCATCCGGCCATCCGGCACAAAACGCCCGTAAGTGAGCGTTTTCGCCAGCGCATACAGCAGCGAGTCGCCTTCGTACAGCCCGCCGCCGGTGATCGGCTGGAGCGGCGCGCTGGACAGGCCGATGAATAAAATCGGGATGGCGAACAGCAGGCCGGTCAGCGGCCCGGCAGCGCCCACGTCCAGCAGCATTTTGCGGTTCCGCATCGGCTGGCGAAGCTGGATGAACGCGCCCATCGTGCCGAACAGGCTGATGAGCGGCAGCGGGATGAAATACGGCAGCGTCACCGCCAGCTTGTGACGCCGCGCCGCGAAATAATGCCCCAGTTCGTGCGCGCCCAGAATGAGCAGGATGCTGGCGGCATATGGCAGGCCGCGCCACAGCTCGCCCCAGAAGTTATTGCTCAACCGCACCGCCAACAGCGGGTTCACCCGCGCGATATTGCCGATGGCGAGGTCGGCGCCGACGATCAGCACGCTGACCAGCGTCAGCAAAAACAGCACCAGGTTCGGCCACCAGGGGCGCGGCTGCGGGTTGATGCGCCCGCAGATGATCTGGACGACGTGCGGCCCGGCGGTTTCGCCGCGATTGGGGTCGGCGGGGCGAAAAATCGGCAGGTGCTGGATGTCCGCCAACTGCCGGTCGAGTTTATCATACGCTTCTTCCGACTCGATCAGCAGGCGGCCTTCAAAAGTCGCCAGCAGCTGGTTTTCCATCAGGTTCGGCGGCAGGCCGTCGGGCTGCGGGCTGCGTTCGGCGAAGGTTTCTTTTTCGATCAGCAGGACGCCCGCCACCATCTGGCGAATCTCGTTGACCAGCATCTCCTCGCGGGTCAGCGGCGGTTGAGCCAACCGCAGCGCGGTCTGATCGTTGCGAGAGGTAGCGGGTTCATTAAACATCGTTTGCTCCTGGGTATAAAGCCTGCCGGGCGCTGCGCGCGATGCAGCCGTGCTTTCACCCGGCGACTGATGGCAGTCGTCACTATAACCGATTCACATTAAGGCGGCGTGATAATCTGCCAGGCGCGGCCCTGCGGCAGCAGCTGCAGCACCGTGCCGTTGGCGCTGTTCAGGTACAGGTTTTCAGCGCCTTCGCCGACGCCCACCGTCTGAGAGAAACCTTCGTAGGCGGATTCTTCGGCCAGCCCCAGCCCCAGCCGATTGCGAACCAGATCATTGCCGCGCCAGACGAAACCCAGCGCACGTTTGGGCTGGACAAGCCCCGGCGGCAGCGCGCGCTCGAAGTTTTCGTCCAGTTCGGGATGCACCGCCGGGTTGTAGCGATTTTCAAAGGCCACCCAGGACGGCTCAAGGCCGTCGTTGAACAGCGCGTACACCCGGTTGAGCGCCTGAACGTATACCATACGCCCGCGCTCAAACGGCTGCTCGACCAGCGTGGTCGGCTGCGCCGGGCCGTTCGGGCAGGCCTCCGGCGGCGGCAGGAAAAACCAGGCGTCCGGGCAGGCCAGCGGCAGGGTAAGTGTCTGCTCGGCCTTCAGCGCGCCGTCGCCAACGCTGAGGACAAAACTCACCTGTCCCCGGTCGGCGCGGCGGGTCGGCACGGTCAGGTTGCCGTCCGGCGCTACGTTCCACAACTGGTTGCGTTCGCCGTTCTGGTCAAGGCGGTAGATGACCGCGCCGTTGGCCCCGCGTGTAGACCAGAACAGCGTTACCGGGTCGCCGGGGGCGACGGCCAGCGTATCGGACGTAAAAAATTCGATGCGCGGCGCGTTGGGGTTGGCGGCGCGGGTGGGCGTGGACAGCGCGGCAGCGGCGCGCGTGACGCCGAACAGCGGCGTGGGCGACGGGCCGAAGGTGGCCGTCAGCGGCGGCGGCGTGGGCGAAACCAGCGCCTCAAAACCCGGCGTGCGCGTGGGCGTCTCGGTGAAGGTGGCCGTCGCCGAAGGCCGCGCAGTGGGGATGACCAGCGGCGCGCCCGCGCCACAGGCGTTTAACGCCAGCGCGACAATCAGCAGGCAGAAAAAAGCGGTTCGGTAACGTTTTTCCATGCTGGGTAGTATAACGCCAAGCGGGTTTTTAGGCAGGGGCATGTCAGGCTGCCGCCAGCGTCAGCCGCAGGCCGGTGATGCCCACGCCGGGGCCAAAATCGCGGCGGGGGTCGAGATGCCAGCGCCCGGTCGCCATATTGGTGACGATGCACAGCGAAGCGTAAGGCAGGCCGAGTTCTGCCGCCAGCCAGACTTCCGGCACCAGTGTCATGCCCACCACCGCTGCGCCGCCCCAGCCGTACAGGGCGATCTCCGCCGCCGTTTCCAGGCGCGGGCCTTCGGTACAGACATATGTGCCATGAGCGGCGGGCGTCAGGCCGGCAGCCGCGCAGGCTTCCAGCAGGCGGGCGCGCAGCCCTTCATCAAACGGTTTTCCCTGGGGTACGCTGTAGGGATAAGCCGGCGGCTCGCCCGTCTCGTTTTCCGCAAACGACCCCACCCGCGCCCGCGTCATGTCCAGCACGTCGTCCGGCACGACCACCTGGCCGACGCTCAAACCGGGCGCGACGGCCCCCACGCCGTTCCAGGATAATATGCCGGATGCCCCCAGCGCCCGCGCCGCCCACAGGTTCGCCCGGTGGTTGACGAACGCCGCCGACCGCTGCAAGCCGCCCTCACCGTGCCGCGAGCTGAACCAGACATTTTTTTCGCCCGCTGCCAGCCGCACAAACGGCGCGGACGGGCCGTAAGGCGTGTCGAGAACCTGCCGTTCGCCCACCTGGGCTAAATCTTCCAATTTGAGGTGATAGGCAGCCGTGCCGCCGAAAATGATTGTTGTCATATTGTTGTCATAAGGTATGAGTGATGCGTTCCAAGTACTGAATGCCGGGTAAAAACGGATTTTACCCTCCAGACGGCTCTTTTAATCTTCCTCTCCACCTTCGACCGGGGAATTGAGGTAAATCACCATCTGGTCGCGGGCGTGGTCGTACATGCGTGTTTCGACTTCGACCAGGATTTCCGGCGGCACGTTATCCCACAATGGGCGCATCTGCTGCGGCGAATTGAGGATGGCGCGCAGTTCTTCCACCGTTTTATTGATGCGCGGCGCGAACACCGCCAGCGTCTGGCTGTGGCCGCCGGGTCTGATCTGCTCTGCGATGAAATCGCGCCATTCGTAGAGCGTCAGGTCGTCAATGAACGGCAGCCAGCCATCCGGCGCGGCGGCGGCCAGCGCCGCGTGCTGCCAGGGTTCGATCAACGTCAGGTCGCGTTCGTCCATGTGGATGAGCAGCGCGTGCAGCAGTACAAACCGGAAACTGCGCGCCGCCCCCCAATTGTGCCGGACGAAATGCTGCTCCAGCATGTGTATCGTCCAGATTTCGTCCATCGAAAGGTGCGCCACGTAACCGGCCAGAAACGCCTGCTGCGCCGCGCCGTTCGCCTGACCTAAAGCGGGGAACCGCCTCAGCATCACGCGCCAGGGCGTTTCGTTTATCGGTTTGTCGTAGGCGTAAAAATGGGTATCCTCGCGCTTGCTGCCCGGCGGGCGCGCGTCGGCAGCCACGCTGCCCAGCAGGAACGCGCCGCGCTGGCCCTCCAGCAGGGCGCGCTGTTCCGGCGGGATGCGCTCATCTTTCAGCAAATGCTCAGCGGCGACCAGATGCGTAAACGGTGTTGGCATGGCCGGTATTGTAGCGCCGCGTCCGGCCAGATGCGAGGGGCGACCGCCCGATTTTTGAACGACACGCCCCCTGGCGAGCTGGCGAGTCAGGATTAACAGCATGTGAGAAAAGTGACTAACGGGACTTGCAAATAGTGATTGACTGTGGTTAAATTTTAAGTTGTTGCAGCTGGAAATTTACCGGAAGGTTTTTGATGAGCATCCTCTCCTATGCCAACGAACAGAGCAGTGAGCAGACTTCCGCTCGACCGCCCTGGCTGACGCAAAGCTGGCTGGAGCCGCGTTTTGTGGTCATCACGCTGGCGGCCATCGCGCTCAGCCTGTTGAGCGAGCGGCTGGGGTGGCCGGGCTGGTTGACGACCACCTTCAATATCCTCTCCTATGTGACCGGCGGCGTGTTCGGCCTGAAGGGCGCGCTGGAAAGCCTGCGCGAACGCAAGCTGGACGTTGACCTGCTGATGATCCTGGCGGCGCTGGGCGCGGCGGTGGTGGATCAATGGCACGAGGGCGCGATGCTGCTGTTCCTGTTTTCGCTCAGCAACGTGCTTCAGGATTACGCCATTGGCCGCAGCCGCCAGGCGATCCGCAGCCTGATGAAACTCTACCCGGCAGAGGCGAAAGTGCGCCGTGATGGCACGGTGCAGGCGCTCAAAATTGAAAAAATTCGCGCCGGCGACGTGGTGCTGATCGAGCCGGGCGAGCGTATCCCGGTAGACGGCCTGGTGATTAACGGGCGCTCGGCGGTAGATCAGGCGCCCATCACGGGCGAGTCCATGCCGGTCGAAAAAAGCAGCGGAGATAAGGTGTTCGCCGGGACGCTCAACGGCCAGGGCGCGCTGGATGTACAGGCCACCCAGTCGGCGCAGGATACCACGCTGGCACGCATCATCAAAATGGTGGAGGAAGCGCAGGACTCGAAGGCCCCCACCGAACGCTTTTTAGACCGCTTCGAGCAGATTTACGCCAAACTCATCCTGGGCGGCGTGGGGCTGTTCATCATCATTCCGCCGGCGCTGGGGCTGGTGGACTTCGAGAGCAACTTTTACCGGGCGATGGTGCTGATGACGGTCGCTTCGCCCTGCGCGCTGGTCATCAGCACGCCGGCGTCGTTCATTTCGGCCATCGCCGCCGCCGCCCGCAGCGGCGTGCTGTTTAAGGGCGGCGCGTATCTGGAAGGGCTGGCCGGCATCAAAGCCGTCACCTTCGACAAAACCGGCACGCTGACGGTTGGCCGCCCGGTCGTCACCGATGTAGTATCGTGCTGCGAACTGTGCGAAAACGATCTGCTGTCAGTGGCTGCTGCCGTTGAGTCGCGTTCGGAACACCCGCTGGCGAAGGCTATCGTGCGCGCGGCGGAAGAACGCAGCCTGCCGGTGGGCGACGTAGATGATTTTAAGGCCGAAATGGGCCTGGGCGTGGTGGCGCGGGTGGACGGCAAGACTGTTCACCTGGGCAACATCAAGTTTTTGGAGCAGCGCGGCCACATGCCGGAGCGCCTGTCCGCTGTTTATGCCCGGCTGGAAGCCGAGGGTAAATCGGTGATCGGCGTGGTGCGCGAGGATTACTGCCGGGACTGCGGCGGGTGCGACCAAGCCGGCGGCCAGAACGACTGGATGGGCGTGGTGGCGATGGCCGACCAGATTCGCCCGGAGGCGGCGGGCATCGTGCGGGCGCTGCACGAGCGCGGCCTGCGGGTGGCGATGCTGACCGGCGATAACCCCCGCGTGGCGCGCAGCATCGCCGACCAGCTGGGTATAGATGCCGTCTACGCCCAACTGCTGCCGGAAGATAAAGTGCGGGTTTTGAAGCAGATTCAGGACGAAACCGGCCCGGTGGCAATGGTCGGCGACGGCGTGAACGACGCCCCCGCGCTGGCGACGGCGGCGGTCGGCGTGGCGATGGGCGCGGCGGGTACGGACGTGGCGCTGGAAACCGCCGACGTGGTGCTGATGGGCGACAAGCTGGAACTGATCCCCTATGCGCTGAAGCTCAGCCGCAAGGCGCGGCGTGTGGTCTGGCAGAACATCGGTTTTGCGATAGCCGTCATCATCGTGCTGATTTTAAGCGCCTTTTTCATCAACCTGCCGCTGCCGCTGGGCGTGCTGGGCCACGAAGGCAGCACCGTAATCGTGGTGCTAAACGGCCTGATTTCGCTGCTGGTGTGGCCGGAAATCCGCCGACGGCGCGGCGCGCCCCTGGCCTAAAGCCGGCAAGTGCGATACCCCGTTATCTCCGGGGCGGCGCTGCATGGCCGCCCCGGTTTTGTTCCCCGGCCTGCCTTTCTCACCACGACCCGCTACAATCAACGGCGGGGCCTGCCATGCCCTGCTGATAACCAGGAGAGGGGAGTCGTGGTCAAAGACAAACAACCGGCAAATGTGAACGGGCTGTCCATCATCACCGACATGCTGCTGCTGGCGGTCGGCTCGGTGATTTCGGCGGCGGCGGTGAGCGTCTTTATGGCGCCTTTCGAGATCGCGCCCGGCGGCGTTTCGGGCGTGGCCGTCATTCTCAACCATCTGGACCCGCGCCTGCCGATTGGCCTGATGGTGCTGATCGGCAATATTCCCATTCAGATCATGGGTTTTCTGACGTTGGGCGGCTGGCGGGTGGTGGCGAAAACCCTGGTTTACGTGGTGATTTTTTCGCTGACGATAGACCTGGCCGGCCCGTATCTGGCGGCAGCCCGGATCGGAGAAGACGTGCTGCTGAACGCGCTGTTCGGCGGCATCATCGGCGGTTTGGGCGGCGGGCTGGTGTACCGCGCCGGCGGCACATTGGGCGGCACTTCCACCCTGGCGCGCATTTTGCAGCAGAAAATGGGCGTGCCGCTCAGTACATCGGCGCTGTATACCGATACCGGTGTGATCGTGCTGGCCGGGCTGGTGTTCGGTTGGGAAGGCGCGCTGTACGCGACGGTGGCGCTGTTTGTCGGCGCGGCGGCGTCCGATTACGTGCTGGAAGGGCCGAGCGTAATCCGCACCGCCACCATCATCACCGACCAGCCGGAGCGGGTGGCCGGCGCCGTGATGCAGGCCATGCGGCGCGGCGTGACAGCCTGGCCGGGTACGGGCATGTTCACCGACCGGCAACATACCGTGTTGTTCGTCACGGTCGCGCGCCCGCAGGTCGGCCAACTGCGGCAGATCGTATTCGCCGCCGACCCGGAAGCGTTCGTGGTCATCGGTCAGGGGCATGTCGCCTACGGCAAAGGTTTCAAGCCGATGCGATAACCGGGGCGGATTCGGCTATACTTAGAATGAGGGGAGGCCGCGAGAACATGAACGGCTGTTCCCAAATAGATACTTAACAAGGAGGTGCGTTTTATGATCGGACTGGGTGATGTAAAGCAGCTCTTGACCCAAGCAGATGACCATACCCTGTCGCTGTACCTGTTGGTAGACCCATCGGTGCGCGAAAACCAAGCCAGCCCTCCCGCGTGGCGTATCTGGCTGAAGAACGCCCTCAAAACTGCCGAACGCGACCTGCAAGAGCCGCAGCGTGCAGCCTGGCCGGGCATCCGCGAGCGTGTAGAGGCGCTTTTGCAAACCTACGCGCCGGATGCCAAGTCACTGGCGCTGTTTTTCGGCGTGGATTGGGAAACTATTTACCGGCTGCCGGTGCCGGTCGAAAACCGGCTGATGTTCGGCCAGCCGCTGCTGACGCCTCTGCTGTGGGCGATAGATGAATACAAACCCTATCTGGTGACGATGGTGGACGCCGAAAAAGCCCACTTCATTACCGCCTACCTGGGCAGCGCCGGCCACCAGGACACGCTGACCCTGGAAATAGATACCGATGACTGGCGAGAGAAAACCATGCGGGCGACTTCCGGCGCTGCCGATAAGCTGGTGCAGCGCAGCGCCCGCGATGATTTTGAAGACCGGGTGGAAGTGCATACCGAACGGTTTTACCGCGAGGTGGCCGGGCGTATCGAGGAGATGATGCAGGCGCACAAAATCGGGCGGCTGTTCATCGGCGGCAGCGAAGAAGCCGCCCACGACGTTCGCCGCCAGCTGCCGGAAAAAGCGGCCAGGGGCGTGGTGGATGTGCAGCCCATCCCCATGCGCTCCACGCCGAACGAGGTGCTTAATCACATTTTGCCGAAGGCGCTGGAATACGAGCGCCAGCAGGAAATGGCGCTGGTGGAAGCCATCATCAACCAGGCCAAAGGCGGCGGGCGCGGCGCGCTGGGCCGCGAGGCGGTGCTGGCCGCGCTTGACCAGCAGCGGGTCGAGATGGTGGTCGCGCCCTGGCCGCTGAACGACGCGGAGCTGATGGCGCAGCTTCCGCTGCGGGCGCTGGAAGCTAACGCTGCTCTGGAACTGGTGCATGGCGAGGCTGCCGCCCGTTTGAAGGCCGAAGGCGGCCTGGCCGCCCGCCTGTATTACGCCGTCTGAAATGATCTGTCAGTCCGATGATTTGCCGGACAGAGGGCTTATACAGAACAAAATAATCATATAATGTAAAGGCGGCCCTGCGTGGCCGCTCGCCGGGGAGTGCCTGTGCGCTCCCCGGCTGTTTCCAGGCCGGTGTGTTGCAACATTTATAAGCGATTATGCGTATACTGTCTGAAACCAGAAGATTACAGGGAAGATGATGAACACCAGCAACCATTTTGTCCTGCGAACGGAAAACGTAACCAAAGAATTGAAGGTGGGGGAAGTGACCGTGCAGGCGCTTCGCGGCGTGACCATGACTGTCCAGCGCGGCGAAATGCTCGGCATCATCGGCCCTTCCGGCAGCGGCAAGTCCACCCTGCTCGGCCTGATCGGCGGCCTGGACACGCCCACTTCCGGCCAGGTTTTCATTGACGGGACGGACATCACCAACCTGGGCGAGCGCGACCTGACCCGCATCCGCAATGAAAAAATCGGCTTCGTCTTTCAGGCTTTTAACCTGATTCCCACGCTGACAGCGCTGGAAAACGTGGCGCTGCCCATTCAATTCGCCCGCCAGCGCAAATTTAACCCCAACAAACGCGCTAAAGAACTGCTGACCCTGCTCGGCCTGGGCGACCGGCTTGACCACCGCCCGATGCAGCTTTCCGGCGGGCAGCAGCAGCGCGTCGCCATCGCCCGCGCCCTGGCGAACGAACCGCCTTTGCTGCTGGCCGACGAGCCGACCGGCAACCTGGACTCGGAATCCAGCGAGATCGTCATGCGGTCGTTCCACGAAATTCGCGCCAAAACCAATACGACCATCATCATCGTCACCCACGACGCGGGCGTGGCTTCGCAGTTGGAGCGGCTCATCAACCTGGTGGACGGCCACATTGCCGCCGACTTCGATCCGCAGTCCAGCGCCCAGATGGCGGCGGTAAAACTTATCAAGGAAAAACGCGCCACCGGCGAGTGGGGGGCAGTCATGCACCCCGAAGGCCAGGATTGAGATGGCCGAAAAACTGGGGTTTTATCTGCGGCACTCGTTCAACGACCTGCGGGTGAACGGCCAGCGCACGTTTTTTGCGCTGCTGTGCATCGCGGCGGGCGTGGCAGCCATCGTCAGCCTGCAAACGCTGGCGGCCATGATCGGTTCGGCGCTGACTGGCAATCTCCAGGAAAATAACCGGGGCGATATTCAGTTCCAGCCCAGCCCGTCGGTGCTGGATTCGGAGGCGAACATCCAGCGCGGGCTGGATGAAGGCGTGCTGGTCAAATCCACCACCACCTTCTTCGGCCAGCAGCTTGACGAATACGCCATCAGCACCGAGGGGATCGCCGCCATCCAATCCTGGGCGGACGAAAATTTCCCCGGCCAGGTCGAGCTGACCTACCGGCAGCCGCTGGTGGCCGTCATTGAACTGTTTATGGGGACGGGCAAGGGCGCGGCCATCAGCGCGCCGTCCACCGGCAAGCAGATCACCCAGGTATCGCCGCTCATCATTGATGCGGCGGTTTATCCCTATTATGGCGAAGTCATCACCACCGACGGCAGGCCCTTAAAAGACGCGCTGCAAAACCCGACCGACATTATCATCAGCGAGCAGGTGGCGCAAACGCTGGGCGTGGCCGCCGGCGATACGGTGCGAATCAGCGGTGCGAGCGAGGACTTTACCGTGCGCGGCGTCGTCCTCACCGAAATGGAGGTTAAAGACCCCTCCTCTGGCGACATCTTCGGCGCGCTGTTCGGTTTTTATTATCTCGACCGGCATTCGCTGGATTTGTTCGGGGACGTGATACCGCGCGCCGATACGGTGTTTGTGCGGCTGCAAGACCCGGCGCGGGTGGTCGAAGTGGATGACGCCCTGCGGGCCGCTTTCCCCTACCTGCGAACACAGACGACCGAAGACCTGCGCCAGAACTATACCGACCTGTCGCAGAACATTGACCAGTTGGTGACGATCATGGGGCTGGTATCGCTGCTGATCGGCAGCATCGGCATCGTCAACACCATGCAGGTGATCGTGCGGCGGCGCATGATCGAAGTGGCCGTCCTCAAAACCATCGGCCTGGAGGCCAACCAGGTGACGGTGCTGTTCCTGGTCGAAGCGGTCATCATGGGCATCATCGGCAGCTTGGCCGGCATTGTGCTGGGCTGGCTGGCGGTGTTTGCCATCCGGGGCGCGGCGGAATCGCTGCTGGCGACCGATCTGCCATTCCTGTTCGCGCCCAGGGCGGCGGTCAGCGGGCTGGTGGTGGGCGTGGTCGTCACGGTCATCTTCGGCTTCCTGCCCACCCTCACCGCCGGACAGGTGCGGCCCAGCATCGTGCTGCGCCCGCAGGACAATATTATCCCGCGCGCCGGGCGCGTGCGCTCGCTCCAGTGCGCCGTGGGGTTGGTGTTGGTCGATGTCATGTCCATCGCCCGCAGGATTTGCACCTTGCGCATGGCAGTGATGAATTCCGAGGTGAACAGGACCGAACCATCCGTCGCATAGCCCGGGCGCCAGAGATGGACCTGGGTAACGCC
>QUBZ01000019.1 GCA_014338005.1 Chloroflexota bacterium
TTCAAGGCCTTGAATTTGGTAGAGTCGGAGATTGAAAGGAGCGAAGGCGCATTCCTCCACCCGCTGAAGCAGGTGGTTTCCTGCGCTAAATCTTATGAAGGCTTCCAACCCGGCGCGGCGCAAAACGACGGCTAACTGTTCGTCGCCGATCTGCTCGCGGGCGGCCTCCAGCGCCCAACGCATATAACCATCCACCATCCAGAAATCGGCGATGGGATCATGTTCAGATTTTGGGTTGATGTGCATGAGCAGCCGCGCCGGACTCCATTTTTAACGGGCATTATAGCCGCCGGCGCAGCCCGGCACAAACGCTGCCTCAAACGGTCTGCCGGGCAGCCTCGACGGCAGCTTTGATGGCGCTGGCCGTCTGGTGCTGCTCGCACTTGAACTTAAAAACCACTGCTTCCTGGTGCGCCCCGGCCAGTATAAACCGGAGTTCGCCATAATCGCTGAAGCGGCACTCAAAAAGCTGCACGCTCATGATCTCGCTGAAGGGCAGCACCTGGTCGCCTGAGAACATCCTGAGATAGACGTTTTTATGGTGGATCACTACCCGGTCGGGGTAAAGGTCGAGGACGTTGTGAATGCCGGGCAGTGTGATGGTGGGTTGATTTTGAACCGCTGCCATCGCTGCCTCCCGTGAATACACTTACGGCTGCTTTTATTTTACCAGCCAAAACGCCGGTGGGCTGGTGCTAAACGACACCACCCCGCGCAACAAATGTCACAAACTGCGATTAGGAACAAAGTCCTATGACGTTTGTACCGGGTTGTGACAGATTGTGTCACAAACATAAAAATTAACAAAAATACGGTTTGATTCTGGTTTGAGGTGTTGTCGCATATCTTGACACAATTTACAAAATCCCCCTATAATGCGAACAGACCTTAGGAAAAATGTTACGGTCGGTGGCCGAAAGGCGCGAGACAACTTACTATGAGTTATGTCAGCAACCGCGTCCTTAAAATCAACGTAGGCTTTCTGTTAGCAGATGGTCCCGGTCACAATCATGCGACACGTTTCGACGTTCCTGAGGTGAAGGTTGCCGAAGACCTGATGTTGAACTACATGCGCGGGCCGCTGCGCCTCAGCCGCACAAAAGAGGGGATTCTGGTTCAGGGGCGGCTGGAAACTGGTATTAACGGAGAATGTTACCGCTGCCTGGATAGTGTGACACAAAATGTCACAATTGACCTCGAAGAGCTGTTCGCTTATCCCTTGCCACGCGGCGCCGAATTCAGCATCAACGATACTGCCATCCTAGACCTGGGGCCGCTGCTGCGCGCCGAGGTCCTGCTCTCTACCGCGCGCGGGCTGTTGTGCCGACCGGACTGCCGGGGGTTATGCCCGAACTGCGGCGCGAATCTCAACCTGACCACCTGTTCCTGTGGGCCGGAAGCGGCTGACCCGCGTCTGGCGCAGCTCAAAAATTTCGTCAAGTAAACCTGTTTCGGGCGCGAGATACGGGGGATTTTATCTTGATAAATTACAGCCATGATTACGAAACCGGCCTGGATGTTACGCCGGAAACCGATTTTTTTGCCGATGACCTGGCCGACGCCGAGCCGTTCGACGAGGTGGCTTTCGCGGGGGACGAACTGGACGACTTCGTGGAAGACGACTTCGAGGACGATATGAACTTCGACGACGAGGAGCTGGACGACGATTACGACCTCATCAACCTGTCGTCAAACGATGCCGTCGGGCTGTACCTTAAGGAAATGGCGCGCGTGCCGCTGCTTTCCAACGAAGAAGAAATCGCCCTGGCGATGCGCCTGGAAACCGGCCTGGAATGCGAGCGCCGGCTGCTGGATGAGCCGCACAGCCCGCACGCCCTGGAATGGCGCTTGCAGGTGGAAGACGCTATCAACGCCCGCGACCACCTGATTAAAGCCAATACCCGGCTGGTCGTTTCCATCGCCAAAAAATATATGTGCCGGGGCGTGCCGTTCCTCGATCTGATTCAGGAAGGCAATCTGGGTTTGATGAAGGCGGTCGAGAAGTTCGACTACCGGCGCGGCTTCCGCTTTAGCACCTACGCCACCTGGTGGATTCGCCAGACCATCACCCGCGCCATCGCCGACCAGGGGCGCACCATCCGCGTGCCGGTGCATATGAGCGACCGCATCCGCCGCCTGTACCGCGTGGCGCGCCAGCTTGAACAGGAATATGGCCGCAAACCCACCGCCGAGGAAATCGCCGAGGAGATGGAACTGGAGCCGCGTAAAGTTCAGTGGATGCTGCGCGTATCCTGGCAGCCGTTGAGCCTGGAACACCCGGTCGGCGACGATGAGGACAGCGAACTGGGCAACTTTATCGAAAACGACACCGCGCTGACACCGGCCCAGTCCGCCTATGATAACCTGCTGCGGGAAAAAATCGAGCAGGTGCTGGCGACCCTCACCCCGCGCGAGGCGCGCATCCTGCGGCTGCGTTTTGGCCTGCAAAACGGGCGTTGTTACACGTTGGAAGAAGTCGGCCAGAAGTTCGGGCTGACGCGCGAACGCATCCGCCAGATCGAAGGCCGGGCGCTGCGCCGCCTGCGCCACCCCCGCCGCGCGCGCCAGCTTCGGGATTATTTAAGCTGAAAACCGCTTTTATCCGCTTATAGGTTCAACCAACGCCGCCTGCCAGCGGCGTTTTTGCTGCTTTGGCGTTAAACACTGTGGATAAACCCATTAGACTATGCCTGATTCTGAGTGGGCAGCAAGCTCATTCTTTTCCGTTTATCCAACAGTTTGATACGACCGCCCTTTTTTGGTTAAAATGCGGTTATCCACCAAAACAATCGAGGCAGCTGCCGGATGCCCGTCGAAACCATCTCCATTCCCGTAACGTCGCGCTTCGGCGTGACAGTTTACAACGTCCTGCTGGCGCATGTCCCCCCAACTGGCCGGCTGCTGGTGCAGCTTCCCGGCAAGGGTTACACCTGCCAGCACCCGCTGCTGTATTATCTGCGGCAGGCGGCGCTGGCGCTGGGCTGCGACGTGCTGAGCGTGGAGTACGGTTTCCAGGCCGCCAACGCCGAACTGGATGTCCAAAACGCGGCCTACCTGATGGACGACGTATGGGGGGCGGTGCGGCCTGTGTTGGAACGGGGCTACCGGCGCGTATGTATCGCCGGCAAGTCATTAGGCACGCCGCTGGCCGGCGAACTGGCGCGCGCCCTGGAGACGCCTGAGGTGTCGCTCATCCTGCTGACGCCTATCGGCGGCGCGCTGCAAGGGCTGGACGACATCCCCACCCTGGCGATCATCGGCACGGACGACGCCCTGTATTCCCCGGAAGTGGTGGCCGCCTTCGACCAGCATCCCCGCATAACCTGGAAAGTGTACGAAGGGTTGAATCATTCGTTGGAAAGCGGCGGCTGGCGCGCTTCGCTGGCGGCGCTGCCGGAAATTATCGGCGTCTGTGAAGCGTTTCTGGAAAGCGAGCGTGCGTGATATGCAATCCCTGCCTCCCCATACCTGGAACGCCGGCCTGTACGACAGCAAACACCACTTCGTGGCCGACTACGGCGAGCAGTTGATCGAACTGCTGGCCCCCAAACCCGGCGAGTCCATCCTCGACCTGGGCTGCGGAACCGGGCATCTGGCGTGTAAAATCGCCGCCTTTGGCGCGCGTGTGGTCGGCGTGGACAACTCGCCGGACATGATTCGACTGGCCTGCCAGAACTACCCCGACCTGACCTTCATCCAGGCCGAGAGCAGCGACTACTGCCCGGACGAACCGTTTGACGCCATTTTTTCCAACGCGGCGCTCCACTGGATGCCGGACGCGGAACGAGTGGCCGCCTGCATGTGGAACGCGCTTAAACCCGGCGGGCGGCTGGTGGCGGAGTTCGGCAGCCGGGGAAATATCCGCGCCATCCTCACCGGCATCAACCAGGCCCTCCAGGCTTACGGGTATTACCTGCTCCAGGAAACGCTGCCCTGGTACTTCCCCGCCCTGGGCGAATACGCCTCGCTGCTGGAAAAACAGGGTTTCCGCGTGGTGTACGCCGCCGATTTCGACCGCCCCACGCCGCTGGAGGGGGAAGACGGCCTGCGGAACTGGCTGGCGATGTTCGGCGGCAGTTTTTTCCAGCTCATCCCCGCCGACCAGACCGATGAAATCATGGCCGACATCGAAACGCGGCTGCGTCCGATGCTCTACCGGGATGGCCGGTGGGTAGCCGATTACCGGCGGCTGCGTATTGTGGCCTTAAAAGAGCAGGCCGAATGATAAAGGTTTTCGCAGCCTCAAGCGCGGTTTTTCCGCCACCTTTAGGTGTGGGGAGTATGTCACATGAAGGTAGAGTATAATTTGCTTTTTCGTCTTGGTGTAGGGATATTCCCTACCGTTATGCTCACAAATCGTTGATGCGTATCCTGTTTATCGCCTCGCTGCACCATCCCGAAGCGTTAAAATCCGCCGCCCCCGGCGAACCGCCGCCGCTGTTCCCACCTAGCATGGCGCAGCACTGGTGGGATCGGGCGCTGCGCAAACGCGGGCATATCACCGACGTGTTTTACCGCAACCGCCCGACCCTGGGCGGGATGCGCGCCCAGCGCCACACCCAGGGACTCACACCCGGTAAGCTGGCGCGGGCGGCGCTCAACCGCCTGCGGCCGGAGGCCAACCCGGACTACCGGCTGCGTAACCGGCGGCTGGTCGAACAGGCGCGCGCTTTCCAGCCGGACGTGCTGTGGCTGGTGGGCGACAACACCGTGATTTACCCGGAAACGCTGGCGGCCATCAAAGCCGAAACCGGCTGCAAGCTGGTGTATTCCACCGGCGTTTCGCCCATCGTGTTCGCCCGGCCCATCGAAAAACGCGCCGCCCGGCTGTACGATCTGGTGCTGGTCAACGATTATTATCACGGCATTCAATGGCTGGAACTGGGCGCGCAGCGGATGGAATGCCTGCCGGTGAGCGCCTGCGACCCGGACTTTCACCATCCCTACGAGCTGACACCGGAGGAACGCGCGGCTTACACCTGCGACGTGGCCTTCGTCGGCACGCTGGTGCCGGATAACCTGTACAGCCGCCGGGTGGCCGCGCTGGAAAGCCTGCGCGACTTCGACCTGGGCATCTGGAGCGTGCATGACGTGCCGCCAAGTCTGCGCCCCTATGTGCGCGGGGCAGCGCTGGGCGAGACTATGCTGCGGGTGCTTTCGGCGGCTAAAATCACGCTCAACGTACACGGCGATTTTATGCACTACGGCGGCAATATGCGGACGTTCGAGGCGGCGGGCGTGGGCGTTTTGCAGGTGGCGGACGACCTGCCGGGGACGCGGCTGTGGTTTTCGCCGGGCGAGATGATCGTCACCTATCAGGACGGCGGCGACCTGCGTCAGAAAGTCGCTTATTATCTGTCGCACGAGGCCGAACGCGCGGCCATCGCCCGCCGCGCCCGCGAACACGCCTACGCCCATCACACCTACGACCGGCGTATGGCGCGGGTGGAGCAGTTGATTCAGGAATTGATTTAACGATATGACCGACGACTACCGGCAAAAACTGGCCGCCGAGGCCGAACTGTGGGGCGCGGAATCCGAACGCCAGGCGCGGGACGTGCCGCCGGACTGGCGCTATCACCGGTCTTTACGGCACAACGCCGTCATCCACGCCGCCAATATAGACGGCCTGCTGGCCTGCATTCGCCCCGGCATGGATGCGCTGGAACTGGGCTGCGCGTCCGGCTGGCTGACGCTGGCGATGGCGCAGCGCGGCGCGCGGGCGGTGGGGCTGGACATCAGTGAGCAGTCGCTGGCGGTGGCGCGGGCTTATTACGAGCAGGTGCGCGCCAGCGTGCCGGGGACGGTTGAATACCACACCGCCGACCTGAACGCGCTTGACCTGCCTGCCGAAACCTATGACGTGATCGCCGTCAAAGCCACCCTGCACCATCTGGTGAACCTGGAACGCGCCATCGAGCAGATTCACCGCGCGCTCAAACCGGGCGGCCTGCTGTGGATCAGCGATACACGCGGCCAGGAAGCCTTTTCGACCGTGTTGGCCGCCGGGGCGCTGACTTTTTTGCTGCCGACGCAGACGCCCTACCGCGAAAAACTGCGCGCCCTGCTGCGCTTCGGGCTGCGCGCGCCGTCGCGGGTGCAGGCCAGCATGGAGGCGGAAGGGCTGTCGCCGTTTGAAGGCGCAGGGCGCGAAACGGACTGGCTGACGCTGGTCGAGGCGCGTTTCACGATTGAGCGGCGGGTGAATCTGCCGGCCTTCACCGGCTATGTCACCGCGCAGCTCAAAGCGCCGGACGCGCTGGCGCTGCCGCTGCTCAAAACCCTGCGCGGCCTTGACCGGCTGCTGGTGCGCGCCGGGCTGCTGCGAAATACCAGCCTCGTCATTTACGCGCGGAAGCCGTTATGACCACGCCCAAATATCACCTGGAGTCGATTTTTGACCCGGCGCGCGCCCACCCGGACGACGCGCACAGCGTCCTGATGCGCCTCATCCCGCGCGGAAGCCGCGTGCTGGAACTGGGCTGCGCGTCCGGTTATCTGTCCGGTTACATGGAGCAGGCGCTCGGCTGCCGCGTGACCGGGCTGGAAGCCGACCCGGCGGCGACGGCGATTGCCGCGCGGCGGTGCAGCGAAGTCCACACCGTAGACCTGGACGCCCCGGACGCCCTGGAGGCCGCCCGGTCGAACGCGCCATATAACGTGCTGCTGGCGGCGGCGGTGCTGGAACACCTCAAATACCCCGAACGGCTGTTACAGCAGGCGCGGGCGCTGCTGCCGCCCGGCGCGCGGGTGATCGTGTCGCTGCCGAATATCGCCTACTGGCGGCTGCGGTTGATGCTGCTGGCCGGGCGCTTCGATTACAGCGATTACGGCGTCATGGACAGGACACATCTGCGGCTGTACACGGCCCGCACCGGGCGCGCCCTGCTGGAAGATCAGGGTTATCCGGTCGAGGCGCTGTATATCGCCGGCAGCGGCCTGCAAAACGCCGTTCATGCGCTGGCGCGGCGCTTCAATCGCCCGCTGCCCGCGCCCATTCTGCCGGGGCTGCTGGCCTATGAACTCATCTACGTCGCGCGCCGCTGAGCGGCTCTCCGTCGTCATCGTCAGTTACAACACCCGCGACGACCTGCGCGCCTGTCTGGAATCGCTGCGCGCTGTGACCGTGCCGCTGGAGATTATCGTCGTGGACAACGCCTCGTCCGACGGCAGCGCCGAAATGGTGCGTGCCGAATTCCCCGGCGTGAAACTGCTGGCGCAGACGCGCAATACCTGGTTCTGCGGCGGCAATAATACCGGCATCCGGGCGGCGGCAGGCGATTATGTTCTGCTGCTCAACCCGGATACGGTGGCGCAGCCGGGGGCGCTGGAACGCATGGTTGACTTTCTGGACGCGCACCCCGATTATACCGGCGTCACGGCGCAGCTTCGGTATCCCGATGGGGCGATCCAGCGCACCTGTTCCCGCGCGCCAACCTATGCTGATCTGCTGCTGGAGCATACGCCGCTGGGCTGGCTGTTCCCCGGCGGGCGGCAGCGGGCGGCGGCGCGGCGCTGGTATGGCGAGTGGGCGCGGGATACGGACAAAGACGTGGAGGTGCTGCCGGGGTCGTGCCTGATGCGGCGGCGGGGCTTCGCGCTGGACGGCGATCTGCGGCTGTACTTCCCGGAAGATGACCTGGCGCGGCGGACGCCGGGCGTGAAAAATCGCTTTCTGGCGAGCGCGGTGATTATCCACAAGGAAAAAAGCGTCACGCGGACGTGGCTGGCGACAAAGACCTATTTCCGCGATATGCTCATCTACGCGCGCAAACATCACGGGACGGCGCGGGCGGCGCTGCTGTGGCTGCTCTCGCGCCCGCTGCTGTGGGGTATGGCGCTCAAACGCAAAATAAGCCAACCGTAGGGGCGGGTTTAGAAACCCGCCCCTACAACCGATGAGAAGAATTATGATGCACCAACACGACTCACCCGGCGCGCGTTACGACAGCACACGCAAAGCCTGGGAAACCATCTGGGATAATGCTTCGGTCGAGGCCGAACTGGAGACGATGGCCTACGCCCGCGCGCGGCGGACGACGGCGCGTTACGCGGCTTACCTGCCAAAAACCGGCGTGATTCTGGAGGCCGGCAGCGGTCTTAGCGCGGCGGTTATCACGCTGCGGCGGCAGGGCTACCCGGTCATCGGGCTGGATTATGCCGAAAACGCGCTGCACATTTCGCGCCATTACGACCCGTCGCTGCCGCTGGCCGCCGGCGACGTTCACGCGCTGCCGTTTGGGGCGAACGCGCTGGATGCCTACCTGTCGTTCGGCGTGCTGGAACACTTCGAGCAGGGCATGGGCGCGGCGCTGGCCGAAGCTTACCGCGTTCTTAAACCGGGTGGGGTGCTGGTGCTGACCATCCCCTACCCGAACGTGGTTCACCGGCTGGTTCACTGGCGGCGCGGCGGGCGTTTAAACGACGACGCTTTTTACGAAAGCACCTACACCCGCCGGGCGCTGTGCGATAACGCGGCTGCCGCCGGTTTTACGGTTGTCGAGGCTGTGCCGACCAGCCACGCTTTTACGCTGTGGGGGCTGGGCGGGCCGTTCCGGGGGCGCGGTTATTACCAGACCAGCGCGCTGGCCGACGTACTCGGCGGCGTGCTGCGCGTGGCGCTGCCCTGGGCGTTCAACTTCAGCACCCTGCTTATCGCCCGCAAGCCGGGGCGATAGGTCAGATTTTTTTGTCGGAGCGCGGGTCAAGCGCGTCACGCAGGCCGTCGCCCACGAAGTTGATGCTCATCACCGTCAGCACGATCATCAGGCCGGGGAAAATCCACAGCCAGGGCGCATCGTCAATATACCGGCGCGAGCCTTCCAGCAGATTGCCCCAGGTGGCCGTTGGCGGCTGTACCCCCACGCCCAGAAAACTGATGTACGCCTCCGACAGAATGGCGCTGGCGACGCCCAGCGTGGCGGCCACGATCACCGGCGCTAAGGTGTTCGGCAGGATATGCGCCAGGATGATGCGCCGGTGGGTGGCGCCGAGCGCCTGGGCCGCCATCACATATTCGGTTTCCCTAATGGACAGCACGGCGGAACGCACGATGCGCGCCAGATACATCCAGCTTGTCAGGCCGATAATCACCACGATCACGATCACGCTGCCGCTGAAGGTGCGCCCTAAAAATTCCTGCTGGGGGATGCGCCCGCTGAAAAACTTCGCCATCACCAGCAGCAGCAGCAGCGAGGGGATGCTTAACATCGCCTCGGTAAAACGCATCAGCAGCGAATCCACCACCCCGCCGAAATAGCCGGAAAACACGCCTATCGTCGTGCCGACCAGCACCGAAACGGTCACGGCAGTGACGCCGATGAGCATGGAAATCTGCCCGCCGTAGATGATACGCGCCAGGATGTTGCGGCCAATCGTGTCTGTCCCCAGGGGGAACTCCGCATTGGGGGCTAACAGGCTGCGTTTGGTATCGTTGTAGTTGGCGTCGGCCTCGGAATACCACAGCGCGCCGAGAGTCACAAACAGCACGATAGCGATCAAAACCACCAGCCCCACCACCGCGACCCGATGGCGCAAAAAGCGGTTAAGCGTGCGCCGGGCGCGGGAATAATTGACGGTCGTCTGATCGTTTAAAGTGATCGGTTTAGCCTGAGATGAAGTTGCCATCTTCGTCCCCTACGTGTACCGGATGCGCGGGTCGAGCCAGGTATATACAACGTCGGTCAGCAGTTGGAAGAAAACCACCGCCACCGAAATCATCATCAGCAGCCCCATCAGCACCGGGTAATCGGAGCGCGTCAGGTGGTCAATGAACAGCCGCCCCATACCCGGCCAGGCGAAGATGGTTTCCGTCACCACCGCGCCGGCCAGCAAAAACGGCAAATCCAGGCCGATGAGCGTCACAATCGGTAGCGAGGCGTTTTTGAAGGCGTGGACGAACAGCGTCCGCCGCTCCGATAAACCTTTTGCCCGCGCAGTGCGGATGTAATCCGAATTAATCACTTCCAGCATGGTGGAGCGAATGTAGCGGCTGTAGGTGGCGATGCTGATGAGCGAAATCGTCAGCACCGGCAGCACCAGATGCCGGGCGATCTGGTCGAAGGTGCGCCCTACCGTTGGGTCAAACATGCCGCTGATGGGCAGGTACGGCAGCCCCCACTGGCGAAAGCGCACGGCGAAGATATACATCAGCATCAGCCCCATCAGGAATACCGGGATGGAATAGGCCACGAACGAAAACCCGGTCGCCACCGTATCCAGCAGGCTGTACTGCCGCACCGCCGAGATGACGCCGATGGTCAGCGAAACGATGATGATGACCACCTCCGCCGTACCCATCAAAATCAGCGTGTTCGGCATCCGCTCCCAGATCACTTCGATCACCGGCTGGCGCGTGACGAACGACGTGCCAAAATCGCCCCGGATAACACCCCGGCGTGTGCCGGTTTCGCCGGTTTCGTCGTTGACGACCATCCAATCGTTGCCCACCAGCCAGATGAAATACTGCATCAGCGGCGGCTGATCCAGCCCCATCTGGCGTTTCAGCCGTTCGCGGTCTTCGGCGCGGGGCGGCTGGCGTCCGCCCAGGGTCGCCAGCGGGTCGCCGGAAGCCTGCATCAACAAAAACAGCACGATGCTGATAAAAAATAATAATGGGACTGCCTGAATCAGGCGGCGAATAATATATCGGGACATGGGCTTTGCTCAAAAACGACTTGCTGTCGGCCAGGTATACATAGGGGCGGGTTTTTACCCGCCCCCCCAGATGCAGAAAGACGCTTAAAAGCGCCCTTCTACCCGCAGATACGTTTTACCCGGCCACGTCCCAGTTAACCACATCGAAGAACGGCGTCGTGCCGTTAAGCCGGGCGTTCTGGACGCGGCTGCCGACGACCCAGATGTCGGCGTCGTACCAGGTGTTAATCCAGATATAGGAGTCGTAGATGAGCTTGTCAATCTGGTGATAGATGGCAACGCGCTCGTCGAAGTCGGTCGTCACCCGCGATTTGACGAACAGCTCGTCCAGGGCGGGGTCGCAGTAGTAGTTCCAGTTATTGCCAACCGGATTATCGTCGCTCGGAATCTGGTCGCACTGGAAGCGGTTGGTGTCGGGGTCGGGGAAGCCGCCGGGCGAGGACGACCAGGTGGCGATGTCGTACTGGCCGGTGGCCGCTGGGCCGCCTTCGGCATAACCGTTAAAGAACACGTTCGATTCGTAGTTTTCAATCGAAATGCCGATGCCGATTTCGCCAAGCTGCTGCTGCGCCAGCGCCTTCATATCCTGGCGAATCTGGCGGGTGGTGGAAACGAAACGCAGTTCCAGTTCCACGCCGTCCTTATCGCGGATGCCGTTGCCGTTGGTGTCCACCCAGCCGGCCTCATCCAGCAGGGCTTTGGCCTGTTCGGGATCATACGGTACGGGCGGCAGGTCGGGATTGGCGTAGGGTGTCTGCTCCCAATAGCTGTGGCCGACCGGCAGCACGCCGCCCAGCAGGTCTTCCACCATGCTAAAGCGGTCGAAGCCCAGGGCGATGGCCTTACGCACGCGCACGTCGGTCATGGCCGGGTGGGCGCGTTCGGGGCTGGCATTGAAGAACCAGCCTTCGTTGTAGCCCGACGGGATGAGGCGCACGTCCAGGCCGGCATCCTGCAAACGCGGCACGTCGCGCGGGTCAATGAACGTGCCGAGTTCGCTGTCGCCGGCTTCCAGACTGGCAACATAAGCCTGATCGTCGGGGATGAAGGTCACGACCAGCGTTTCGATCTTGGGCGCGCCCATCGCAAAGCCGGGGTTGGGGGCGAAGCGCGCGAAGTTGCCGCGATCCCATTCCTGCAAGACAAAAGCGCCGCTGCCGACGGTGGGGCTGCTGTTCCAGGCGGCGTTGTCCAGCGTGCCATCGGCTTCAAAAACCGGGCGCAGGATGTGTTCCGGGATAGGACGCAGGCTGAGCTGCCCCGACCAGGGCGCGTAAGGCTCGGCAAATTTAATGACAACGGTGGTGGGGTCGGGCGCTTCGATGCTCTCGAATTGATCCCAGGGCGTGCGACCCAGCGGCGTGTTTTTGTCTGACATATACATATCGTAGGTGAATACAAAATCCGCCGAATCCAGCGGGTCGCCGTCCGACCAGGTGAGGCCGTCTTTCAGCTTAAGCGTGAAGGTCGTGCCGTCCTCGCTGATGCCGCCGTTGTCGGCGCTCGGAATTTCGCTGACCAGGATGGGGGTGAGTTGGTAGTTTTCATCAAATTCCCAGGTGGCCGCCAGGAACAACTGATAGGTGTACCCGGCGAAGGTCATAGTGGTGTACATCGGGTTCAGGCTGTCCGGCTCCTGCGGCCAGGAAACCGTCAGGGTTTTCCCCTGCGCGGCAGCCGGGGCAGCCAGGCCGACCATCAAGGCCAGCGCCGCCAGCAGGACAAAAACATATTTTCGGTTCATTTCCTCTTATTTCCTCCACACATAGATTTAAGTAAAAGCGCCACAGCGCATCGCCCCTGTATGATAACCGGTATGAACAAACTGGGCAACGAAACACCCCACAGCAAAGGCGGCGCGCGTCTTGTAATGATTACACAAAAGCGATAAGCTGTGTTCAAATCTTCGCCGGGGCATCTGGTTTGAAGGCCCTTTCGCGCTCAGGGGTGTTTTCGATGCGTTTCACGACTTTTGTTCAGAGTGCTATAACCGACTCCGCCCCGCATACGCTGGCCTTCGCCGGCGCGCGCGGCGAACATTTAACGGTCACCGCCCTGGAACCGGACATCATACGTATCTGCCACTGGCCGGAAGGCCGCCCGCGCCTGAACCGGACATGGCTGGTGGTCGGCGCGGACGGCGACGTGCCGCGCGAAGGCCGCCGCCGCGATGATCTGTCGCCGTTTTCGCTGCCGGGCTGGCAGCCGGTTGAAGCGCCGCCAGGGGTGATACGCCGGCGCACCGATACGCTTCAACTGGAAGTCGCGCCGGGTTCGTTTGCGCTGCGCTGGTTCGATGCCGGCGGGCGTTCGTTCGCCGCCGACCTGTCCGGGCGCGCCTACGCCTATGACTGGGCGGGGCGGGCGGTGATGCATTACCTGGAACGCCGCCCGGACGAACACTATTACGGCTGCGGCGAAAGCGCCGGCCCGCTGGACAAACACGGTCGGCGGCTGCGGCTGGCCGCTGTAGACGCGCTCGGTTACGACGCCGCCCGCACCGACCCGCTCTACAAACACTGGCCGTTTTACATCACCTATGTGCCGGAACTACAGATCGCCTACGGCCTGTTTTACGACAATCTGGCCGAGGGTGTGTTTGACCTGGGGCAGGAGATCAACGGCATCTGGGGACGCTACCGGTACTACCGCGCCGAGGACGGCGACCTGGATTATTACCTGATCTTCGGGCCGAGTATTGCCGAGGTGGTGGAAAAATTCGCCCGGCTGACCGGACGCCCGGCGCTGCCGCCGCGCTGGACGCTGGGGTATCTCGGCTCGACCATGTTGTATACCGAAATGCCGGATGCCCAGGCGCAGCTTGACGGTTTTATCGAAAAATGCCGCGCGCACGACATCCCCTGCGACCTGTTCCACCTGTCATCCGGTTACACCACCGACGCGGAGGGGCGGCGCAACGTTTTTACCTGGAATCAGGACAAAATCCCCGACCCGCAGGCGCTGGTGGACGGTTTTCACCGGGCGGGTATTCGCCTGTCGGCCAACATCAAACCCTACCTGCTGGCGACCCACCCGCGTTATGATGAGGCCGCCGCCCTGGGCGCGTTCGTCCACGATGCCGAGCGGGACGCGCCGCTGGTGCATCAAAGCTGGAGCGCCGGTTTGAACCAGAGCGCCGACGCTTCGTACCTGGATTTTACCGGCGCGGGTTTCGACTGGTGGAAAAGGCAGATCAGCGAAACGCTGCTGGCCTACGATATAGACGGCCTGTGGAACGACAACAACGAGTTTGAAATCCCGGACGATGAAGCGCGTTTTGATGGCATGGGCGAGCCGCTGCGCGCCGGGCTGGGCCGCCCGCTGCAAACGCTGCTGATGGCGCGCGCGTCTTACGAAGCCCTGCGGGAGGCGCGCCCGAATGAACGCCCTTATCTGATTTCCCGGTCGGGCTGCCCCGGCCTTCAGCGGTACGCGCAAACCTGGTCGGGCGATAACAGCACCGCCTGGGACACGCTGCGGTATAACATCCCGATGGGCCTCAGCCTGAGTCTGTCGGGAATGCCCAACACCGGCCATGATGTCGGCGGCTTTTTCGGCACGCCGCCCGACCGCGAGCTGTTCGTGCGCTGGATTCAATGCGGGCTGGTTCACCCGCGTTTCACCATTCATTCGGTCGGTTTAAACACGGCCACCGAACCCTGGATGTACCCGGACATCCTGCCGCTGGTGCGCGACCTGTTCCGTTTTCGCTACCGGCTGATTCCGTACCTGTACACGCTGCTGTTCCGGGCGGCGCAGACGGGCGCGCCGGTCATCCGGCCCACCGTCTACCACTTCCCGGACGACCCGCGCACGCACACCGAATCGTTCGACCTGATGCTGGGGCCGGGGCTGCTGGCCGCGCCGGTGCTGGAAGCGGGCGCGCGCCGCCGGGCGGTGTACCTGCCAATTATCGCACACAATTTCAACCCCTATTCCCCCGCCCCCCTTTCCTCCCTGGAGGGACTTCCTCCGGTCGCCGCACACGGAGAAAGGGAGAGCAAGAGTCTTTTAAGCCCCCTCCCTGAATTCGGGGAGGGGGTTCGGGGGTGGGGTCAACAGGCACATGAAAATGGCGGGGACTGGTGTGACTTTTATTCCGGCGCGTGGTTCGCCAGTGGGCAGACCATCGAGGCCGACGCGCCGCTGGAGCGCCTGCCGCTGTTCGCGCCCGCCGGGGCGCTCATTCCGCTGGCGGGCGAGGCTGACCCCACCCGCCGCGAGGTGTACGTGTTCCCGCATCCGGGGACGGGGCGGGGCGTTTTTGCGCTGGTCGAGGATGACGGCGTGAGCCTGGATTACCGGCACGGCCAGTATGCCGAGGTGCTGCTCGAAGCCCTGGCCGGACCGGAACGCATCACCTTCAGCGCCCGCCGGACGCAGGACGGTTATACGCTGCCGTATGCCGAGGTCGAATTCGTGCTGCCGCCGGGGGAAAAACGCCCGGCTGCGGGCGGTGTGGAAACAGAACGCCCCGACGGACGCCGGGGTGTGGTGGTGACGGTGGTGTAATCAGGGGGATTGCCAGTTCTGCTCTAAAGGTTCCCCTCCCCTAAATTCCCTCCCCACAAAATGGAGAGGGGACTTAAAAGCCTGTTGTGGCCTGTTTTGACCCCCTCTCCAAAATTTGGGCAGGGGGAGGGGACTGGCAATCACCGTCGTATAAAACTACTCCCCGCCGGTGCGGGTGGGGTCCTCGCGGGGCAGGGTGTCGCGGGTAATCATCTTGCCGGGCGGCACGCCGATGAATTCCGGCAGGGTTCCCCCGGCCAGCAGCCGCACCGCCGCGTTAACCAGAATGCGCGCCGTTTCGATGCGCGACGACTGCACCGTACCGCGAAAATAATATCCCTCCGCGATGTACTGCTGCGCCAGCAGTTCGCCGTCCACGCTGGTGATGATGACCTTATCCGGCGGGACGCCCGCCGCTTTAAGCGCGTCAACCGCGCCGAACGCCCCGGCGTCGTTGATGCTGACGATCACGTTAAAATCCACGCCTTCTTCCAGCAGTTTGGCGACCGATTCTCTGCCGTTTTCCCGCGTGCCGCCCAGGAAGCGCCCGATAATGTTGGCGTCCGGCGCAAATTCCAGCAGGCCGTCCTCCATGCCATTCGCTCGCTGCACAATGTCCGGCAGGTCGGGGAAATCCAGCAGGATGACGTTGGCCTGGCCGCCCATCTCGCTGCGGATGATTTTGCCTGCCAGCCGGCCCGGCTCCAGCCCCAGGGCGTAGTTGTCGCCCGCCACCAGCACGCCGCCGTAGCTGGGCTGGTCGCCGGCGAAAAAGACCATCGGGATTTTAGCCGCCTGGGCGGCAGCCAGGGTATTCACCAGCAGGTTCGGGTCGAGCGTGCAGATAATCAGCGCGGTGGCATTATCGGTGCGGGCGCGCTCGATCTGCGTGATCTGTTTGTAGGGGTCGGCTTCGCTGTCGTACACGCGCAGTTCCAGGCCGTAGCGCGCGGCCTGATCGCGGATTTCCCGCGCGATGCCGGCATGAAACTCGCTGTCCAGCGTGCAGGCGACGTAGGCGATAAAACCGCGTTCGCCCAGCCGCCGCTGCACGATGGCGATTTCCTCCCCGCTGGGGATGACCTGCGAGGCCGGGCCGCTTTCACCGGCCCGCACCGTCGGCTGCGGCAGGGGGGTGGGCGTCCAGGCCGCCGCCACCGCCGTTTCCGTCAGCGCGGCTTCCAGCGCCGAGGCCGTTTCGGCCTGTATGGTGGCCGCCGCTGCCATCTGGCTGCTGGACATCAACCCCTGCACGACGACCGCGACCACCACCGCGACCACTACCAGCAGCAGCGCGCCGACGGCGAGGTAAAAACCGGGCCGCCGCTGCACAATCAGCGTCGCCCGGCTGAGTTCGAGGATGTTGGGATTGGAACTGGGTTTAGAGGCCAGCAGATGATCGCTGCTGCCGACCGGGCGCCCCAGCGCGATGTCCAGCGCCCGCGACATTTCGACGGCGCTGTTATACCGTTTGGTGCGGTCTTTTTGCAGCGCGGCCATGATGACCATCTCAACTTCCAGCGGGATGTCCGGGTTCACCTGCGATGGCGGTGTGGGCGCTTTTTCCAGATGCTGGTAGATGATCGAAACCAGATCGCTGCTGGCCGTATCGAAGGGCAGCCGCCCGACGAGCATATTGTACAGGATGACACCCAGGCTGTAGATGTCGCTGCGATGATCGAGCGTTTCGCCGCGAAGCTGCTCCGGCGACATATAGGCCGGCGTGCCGACGATTGTGCCGGTTTTGGTCAGTTCCAGCGAGCCTTCCGACAGTTTGGCGAGGCCGAAGTCGGTCAGGTAGGCATTGCCGGCGTCATCGAGCATGATGTTGCTGGGTTTCAGGTCGCGGTGGATGATACCTTTGCTGTGGGCGAAGGTCAGCCCCTGCGCCACCTGCTTGAAGATTTCTGCCGCGCGGTCGAAGTTCAGCCGTTCGGCGCGCATCAAATCGCCCAGCGTGCCGCCGCGCAGCCAGCGCATCGCCAGATAAGCCATTTCATCGTTAATGCCGTAGGCGTAAATCGGCAGAATGTGAATGTGTTCCAGGCGCGCGATGATTTCGGCTTCGTGGGCAAAACGCTGCCGGAACTCCTCGTGCTGTCCCTGGTTCAGGCGGATCACCTTGAGGGCGACATGCCGGTTAATGGACGGTTGGTAGGCGCGGTAAACGGCGGCCATCGCGCCCTGCCCCAGGCGCTCCTCGATTACAAAATCGTCAATTCGTCTACCGATCAAATCATCGTTTGGCATACCGGTTCCTTAATGTTGGGCGGGCAATGCCTGGGGATAAAATCCTCGACTATAGTATAGGCTATTCAATCTCGAATCGCCAGAAAATCATTAAATAACATTACAAATTACGATTGGGGCGGCGTGGGGCATTCGTAGCCAAACGGTCTATGTTCAACGCGCAACAAACCATTATAATGCGAGCTAACGAGCAAGTGGCGAAGGTTAACGATGAAAAAACGACATCTGGCCTGGTTGGTTTTATGGAGCATCGCGCTGCTGCCGGCGGCGGGCGCGCTGGCGCAGCAAGCCCCACCCCCGGCTTACGAAATGGCCGGCTTTACCCACATCCCGCAGCAGTGGAACAACTGCGGCCCCGCGACCCTGACGATGGGGCTGACTTACTTCGGCGTCCCTGCCGACCAGAACCCGGCGGCCAGCTGGCTGAAGCCCAACCCGGAGGATGGCAACGTCAGCCCCTGGCAGATGGCCGACTATGTGAATACGCAGCTTCCCGGCACGACGCGCGCCCTGGTGCGCGTGGGTGGCAGCCTGGAACGGCTCAAACAGTTGATCGCCGCCGATTTCCCGGTCATCATCGAAGCCGGTTACGACCCGGAACCGCAGCGCCTGGGCTGGATGGGCCATTACCTGCTGGTGATGGGTTATGACGACGGCGCGCGGTCGTTCAAAACGCAGGACAGCTACCTGGGGCCGAACATCAGCTACAGCTACGACCATATCGAGCAGTTCTGGCATCACTTTAACAACACCTATATCGTGCTGTACGACTTCTCCCGCGAGCAGGAGGCACTGGCGCTGCTGGGCGACGATGCCGACCAGACCCAGAATTACCTGAATGCCCTGGAACTGAACCGCCAGTGGGCGCTGGCGAACCCGAACGACGCTTTCGCCTGGTTTAACCTGGGGACGAACTACGTGGCGCTGGCGAGCTTCGATGCCAGAGCTTACGAGTATGCCGCCGCCGCCTATGACCAGGCGCGTAATATCGGCCTGCCCTGGCGTATGATGTGGTATCAGTTCGGGCCGTATGAGGCTTATAACGCCGTCGGGCGCTACAACGACGTGATCGAACTGGCGCGCGTGCTGCTCAACGAACCTGGCACATCGCAGCATATCGAAGAAACCTACTATTACGCCGGCGTCGCCCGCGAAGGGCTGGGCGAGCGTGACCGCGCCCTGGCGAACTACCAGGAGGCGCTTAACCAGAATAAAAACTTCACCCCCGCCCGCGAGGCCATCAACCGCCTGCAAGCGGCGGCCAGCGGCGGTTAAGGCGGCTACCCCATGCGCGCTGCCCCCGCCGCGCCGCCCCCATCACTGGACGATTCGGGCGAATCTTCGTACACTTGAGGAGACGGGTTGCATAAGCGGGGGATGCGGAATGTCGAGCATAACCGATATTAACCTCAAAGTCCTGGTCATGGATACGGACTTTTACGCCCTGCACGCCATCAACGGCTTCCTGGCCTGGGATCGCCGGACGCGCGTTACCAATTTGTCCGAAACCGTGCGGCAGATGTGGGCTTACATCGAACGCACGCCGCTGGCCGAACACCCGGACGTGGTGCTGCTGGAGGCCGATCACATCGGCGGGCCGGCGGAACTCCGCCGGGTGATAAACCGGCTTCACGATTTGATCGAGAAAGTTCGGGTCATCTGCCTGGCGCAAATCGCCGACCCGGCACTGGTCGAAGCGGCTGCCGAAGCCGGCGCGGCGGGTTTTCTGCTCAAGCAGGAGGTGCGTCTGCAAATCGCCTGGGCGATTGTTTACGCCCTCAAACACGATTTTATTGTGACCGCCGGCATCGCTAAAGCTTGCCAACACCTCACCAACCGGCGCGTGCTGCGCGCCAACGCCCTGCCGGAGATGCGGAAATTCCCGGAACTAACCGACCGCATCCGGCAGGCTATCAAACTGTGCGTTGTAGAAGGGATGCCGGCCCATCTGGCCGCCGACGAGATGGGCATCAGCCTGCACACCATACGCGGTTATATCAAAGAAGGTTATCGCATCCTGGAAGCCTACGACGAAACCGAGTACCCGGTGGATATGACGCCCCAGGAGCGGGCTTTCATGCGTTTTACCGCATTTGAGGAAGACCGGAGCGAACGGCCTCCCTACGCATCCAACCACTAACGTCCGCTTAGGGCGTTTCAAACGTCATCCCCGGCAGGGCGGCGATGCAGGCATCATCCGGCGGGCGGGTCGGGTCGTCCAGGAAAGCCAGCGTCATTTGCAGGCCGCAGGCGTTGGAGCGCACGACGCCATGCCCCACGCCGGGGAACTCGAAAAAGTGGCCGTTTTCCAGCGTGTCGGCGGCCAGCCGTCCCCATTCCGGCGGTGTGATCGGGTCGAACTGGCCGGAAAGCACCAGCGCCGGTATATCGCTGGTCACGGCTTCGTCTTCATAAGGGGCGGCAGCCGGCGCGCCCCAGCGTTCGCACAAGGCATACAGGCCGCGCATGTCGCGCTCGTAACCGGGGCGCAGGCGTGCTTCCAGGGCCGCCCCGGCCTCCAGCGCCCGGTCAAGCGTCGAAAAAGATACTTCTTCGCCGCACTGAACGGTGTAATAAAACCCTTCGCTCAGGCCATATGAGCGCCCCAGGTAGTCATCGATCATCGGCCTCAGCCAGCGCATCTGTCCGTCACGAATGCCGTAGATCATCTGGGGAATGCGCGGGATTTCGTCCGCGCGATACAGCCGGTTAAAGACCATGTTCGCTACCAGATCGCCGTTGACGTACACCCTGCCGGGCAGCCGCACATCCAGCGGTTCGGCGTTCAGCCGCTCCACCAGGCTGTAAAACACCTCCGGCAGATCGGGAAAGGTCTTGCTGCAAGCGGCGTCCGCCGCGCAGGCCGCGAACAGACGCTCGAAGGCCTGCTGCTGGTGCGGCGCAAGCGTCTCGAACAGGTTGACCTGAAGCGGATAGACCGAATCCAGGATGACGCTGCGAATGCCTTCAGGCCGGTCGCGCAGGGCGGTGAGCGCCAGCCGGCTGCCGTAGGATACCCCCAGCAAATTCCACGATTCGTACCCCAGGGCGCGGCGCAGGTCGTCCAGGTCGGCGGCGCTGATGGCGCTGCTGTAGGCGTTCAGGTTCAGCCCGCGCCGTTCCAGCGTTTCGCGGCAGTCGCCCAATGCCTGATACTCTAGTTCGAGGGCTTCATCCGGCGTGCGCGGCTGGCCGAGGATGGCCGGATAAAGGCGTTCCAGGCCGGGGCAGTCCAGCGACGGGCGCGACGTGCCGACGCCGCGCTGTTCGTAGAGGATGAAATCGCGCGTTTTGAGGAATTCGGCATAGTTCGGGCGGAAGGTATAGTCGGGATATTCGAGCGCCTGCCCGCCGGGGCCGCCCACCAGCAGCACCACCGGGTCGGGCGCGGGCGTTTCGCCGACGCTGTGGAAAATTGCCACCGGCAGCCGGATGCCCGGCCCGTCCGGGTTGGCGCGGTCTTCCGGCACGACGACATAACCACAGTCCACGTTTATTCCATCCGGCGCTTTGAAGGCGCAGGGCTGCGGCACGAAGGCAGGCGGCGCGTCCTGCGCCCCGGCGGCAGCCGGCAGCAGCGCCAGGCCGATCAACAGGGCGGTTAATAACCGTGCTGGCATATCTATTCCTCGTTTGGTGGAGGCACGCGGCAGGTGTGCCACAAAACAGGCCGCTGCCTATACTATCGCCAGCCGCCCCGCCGGGTTCAAATGCCGGGCGGGCGTACCCGACACGAGCGAAATAAAGAGTCTCCAGATGCGCGCTGTTTATTTGTGGCGCGGACAAAAACGCTGGTTTTCTTCCAATTTTGCAGTAAATCATTCCCATGATCCGTTTTACCATTAACTGAGCGATCCGACCGACATGGAGGCACTTTGAACATGCGTGAGCATGTCTCGCCAGAAGCGTTATCACCCGATGAGGAGCGCGATCTCATTTTGCGGCTGCCCGATCAGCCGGACGGATTCCGACGCTTGTATCGTCACTACAGCCCGCGTGTGTTTAATTACGTGGTCTATCGGGTGGGGAGTAAGCAGGACGCGGAAGATCTGACCGCCGACATTTTCCTCAAGGTCATCGAGGCGATTATGCGCTTCGCGTATCGCGGGGTGGGGTCATTTGCGACATGGGTGTTTCGCATCGCCCATAATGCGGTACAGGATTTTTACCGCGCGAACCTGCGTTACGAACCCGTTGATCTGGACAATCTGCCGGAAATCCAGAGCCATGAGCTGCTGCCGGAGGAGATGTTTGCCCGCAAGGAACAATTCGCGCATTTACGACAGGCCCTCATTACACTGTCGCCGCGCCGCCAGGAGGTCATCACACTGCGCTTTTTCGCGGGCTTGCGTAACCACGAAATCGCCGAGGTGCTGAACCTCGATGAACACGCCGTCGCCAGCCACTTGTGCCGGGGCTTAGAAGACCTGGCGCACAAGTTTCAAGCAGAGGAATTGAAAGGAGGCCGCAGTAAATGAATCCCCAGCCTGACAACGAACTGCTTAAGCAAGTGGATCATGTTCTGGATCAGGCGACAACCGGCGACCAGGCTGTCGTGAATCATCTCGCGCACACGCAGCCCCGCATTGATTCAGGATTTCAGAATACGCTCGAAGAACGGCTGCTGGCGAAACTTAAAGCGCAGCACGCGCAGCCGGTCGCCGCCCATTTCCATTCAGATACGCAAGAGGAGCCTAAAGTTATGCACACAGTTACAGCCGCTTATGTATTGCCTCATGTAATGCTCAAACGTCAGACCGAGGCAAGATCATTCTCTTACCTGACGTGGGCAGCCGCCGCCGTCGCCGTGATCCTGATCGGCGGACTGATGTTTGGTTTATCCAATGGAGGCAGACCGCCGGCCCTTTCCGGCACCTCATCAACCGCCGTCGCCCAAACCCTGGAAACGGTTCAGCTTGTGATCGCCACTCAGGACATCATTGCCGGAACTGTTATCACCGATGATCTCGTCGGCGTGGTGAGCCTTTCGGCGGCAGATATGGCGGAACTGCGTATCTCTCAGCCGGGGCGCGAGTTCTTCAGTGATGTCGCGCAAGTCATCGGACAGCCTGCGGCTGTTGATATTTTCTGGTTTAGCCCGATTGACAGCCTGTCGCTCGGCGAGCCGGTTGATCTGTGCGATTTACCCGGCGCTTATTGTCCCGAAGTTCCAGAAGGGTATTCGACAATCGGTTTGCCGACCGATGCAGGTCTCCTGGCCGACGTTATTCAGGGGTTAAAGATCGGTGATCGGGTTGGTGTGCTGGCGATTGCCGGCGGGCAGATCAAAGTGATCGTTAAAAATGTCCTGCTGGCGGATATTCAGGACAACATGGTGATACTTGCGGCCCCTACCTGGCAGCATCTCATTCTGATCGGCCTGTACCGCACAGGCGAACCCTACGCGCTTCGTCTGTATACAGGCGCGGCGGCGGCAGATATGACCCCTGTGGAATACACGTTTACATCGCCTGAACCGCTGCCGCAAGATTACACTTTCGACCTGATTGTCGGTCTGCCGGACTCCAAAGGTTATCAGATGGTTGATTTGCCGGCCCCCCTTTAATCATATCCAGGCGACAGCAATGGATACCCTGCTTCAATTCTGGTTCAAGGATATTAAGGTGATGGGTATTGAGAACGAGACCACAGTCACAATACAGCTGCCGAAAGCGGATGCCGAAAATCTTGACTATCTGATAAGCATCGGCGCAAAACTGACTTTCGTGCCAGATGGAGGCTAGGGCAGACTTTTACCGATCATATAACGCAGGCTCGATGAGCTGAAACTATATCGGGAACGCAAGGGGGCGCGGCACTCTGCACCCCCTTACCCTATCTTCGCGCCGACAGGCAGGCATTTTAACCCCTCAATTCGGCTTATGAGCAGGTTCAGATGTTTAACGAAAACGCGGCGCGCGCATCCCGGCGATACACGACGAATCCGGCGCGGCGGACGGGTCGGCCACGAACGCCAGCGCCATCTCCAGCGGGCAGCGCCCCGCCGCGACGACGCCATGCCCCAGGCCGGGAAACTCGTAAAAGTGGCCGTTTTCCAGCGTGGCGGCAGCCATCTGTCCCCACTCCGGCGGCGTGATCGGGTCATATTCGCCGGCCAGCACCAGCGCCGGGATGCTGCTGGCGACCGGCTGGTTTTCCACCGGCGGGGCCGGCTGCGCGCCCCATTCCGCGCAGATTCCCACCAGCGAACGTATTTCTACCCGCACCAGATCGCCGATGCGTGGGTTAACATTTTCCAGCAGGTCATCCACCATTTCGGGGCTGGTGAAGGTCATTTCGTCGCTGCACTGTACCGAATACATCATGCCGTCGGCGAGGCCGGCGAAGGCGAACAGCGCGTTTTCGGCATAACGCGCCAGCAGTTCGTAACTTCCGGCGGCGGCGGCGGCGATCATACGCGGCAGAAAGGGGATGGCGTCGGTTACGTACAGGCTGCGAAAGAAGATCGTCCCCAGGGCGCTGCCGTCCAGCATCACGTCGTAAACCCTGCCGGACAGCGGGTGCTGGATTTTGATCGTCACCGGCTGCTCGTCCAGCCGCTCCACCAGATCGTAAAACGCGGCTTCCAGGCCGGGATAACTTTCGCCGCAGCGGGTTTCGGCAGCGCAGCCGTCGAACAGCGTGTGGAAAGCGCGCTCGACGTTCGGCCCGGCTTCGGCGTACAGGTTGGCCTGCACCGGCAGCGTGGCGTCCAGAATGGCGCTGCGGACGACTTCCGGCGTGTCGCGCAGGGTCGTCAGCGCCAGCCGCGTGCCGTAAGAGCCGCCGTACAGGTTGGCCTGTTCGTACCCCAGGGTTTGAATCAGGTCGCGCACGTCGGCGGCATTGGCGGCGCTGGTATAGGCCGCCAGATTAACGCCCGCTTCGCGCAGCCGGTCGCGGCACAGCAGCGCCACCTCGATCTGCTGGCTTACCCGCTCGTCCAGGGCGGGGCGATGTTCGAGCTGCCAGGCCGCTCCCAGGTCTACTTCCGGGCATTCCAGCGACGGCTCGGAAAAACCTGTTCCACGCTGGTCGAAAAAAATCACGTCGCCAAACGGCAAAAAGTGTAAAAAAGTCCGTCCCATCAGCCCGCCGGATGCGCCGACCGACGACGCCCCCGGCCCGCCGGCCAGGTAAACCAGCGGGTAGGGGGTGGCGTCCTGGTGGCCGGTGCGGTAGATCGCCACCGCCAGCCTGATGCTGCCGCCGTCGGGGTTGGCGCGGTCTTCCGGCACATGCAAAAAGCCGCATTCGATATTGAGCAGGTCGGTGCGGAACCAGGGCGGGCAGCGGTCGAGCCGCTCGAAATACGGCAGGTTTTCCTGCGCTGCCGCCGGGGCGGCCAGGGCCAGCAGGGCGAATAAAACGGCGAAATGTTTGAGCATGATGGCTGTGCTTTCCATACTATAGGGGTGACATACTCCCCACACTTAAAGCTAAAGATGGGGAAAACTGCCGTAAGCGCCGGATGACCCATTTTCACGAGGTCTTATCCCGACTGAGACAGGATGCGGCGACGCCCCGCCTCAACCAGTAGTATAGCGAAAATGCTGTCTCATACCAGTGCGCCTTATACCCCCAAAGTGCGAAGGTTGGGGTTTTACGGCGCTTCTCAATAAGATCACGCTCGCATAAGACCGCGTGTGCGTGCCGGGATGCTGCTGGCGACCGGCTGGTTTCATCTGTGACCTGCGTCGTGGTGATGCCCTGTTCAAAACACGTTTGCGCCAGCATCTCCGGCGTCCACAGGCTGGCGTCATAGCCCATGTTGCGGGGGGCGTGTCGGATCAGTTCCGCAGCTGCTCACGCGCTGCATCGTCTAATGTCCGCCGATCCGCCCAATCTCATCCACTTTGAGCTGCTCATCGGCGCTCATCAGGATCATCTGCGCCCGCTTCACCGTAAAGCCAGCCCCTACAGGATAATCAGCCCCAGGCGGGTGGCCTTCACCACCGCATCGGTGCGGCTTTGCGCGTTCAGCTTGCCCATGATGGCGTTAACGTGAAACTTGACGGTGTGATCGGTGATGCCCAGCCGCCGGGCGATGGTTTTGTTGGGCAGCCCTTCGGCCAGCAGCTGCAGCACGTCGCGCTCGCGGGCGGTCAGCGCCTCGACGGGCGGTTCGGCGGCGGGGTCGCCGGGGGGCAGCAGGGTTTCCAGCAGGCCGGGCGTCATCACCGCCAGCCCGGACGCGGCGGCAGTGATGGCGGCGGCCAGGGCGTCGGGGGCGGCATCGCCGGGCAAAAAACCGCGCGCTCCGGCGGCGCGGGCGTCGGCGGCCTGGGTGAGGTCGGCCAGCAGCGCCACCACCGGCACGCCGCTCTCGCGGGCGTCGGCCAGCCGCTCCGGCGCGCTCCAGCCCATATCCCAGACGATCACATCCGGGCGGTACAGGTCAATATCGGCGGCCAAGCCGCTGCCACCGGCGGCCTGGCCCACAACGACCAGCCCCGGCTGACCGGCCAGCAGGGAAACCAGCCCCATCCGGGCGAGCGGGTTGTCTCCGACGATGAGGACGGCGATTTCGGGCATAATGGGCGGCGTCCTGGCGGTTAAAAACGATGGCCCGATTATGCGGCAGTTTTGTTAGAACGGCGTTCGAGCGGTGCGGAACTGCGCCATCGGGAAGGGCTGGCCGTGTCCCGGATAAACGGTCTGGATGTCGAAGCGGTCGAGTTTTTCGACGCTGGCGCGCACAGCCGCCGGGTCGTCCACCAGCGACCAGACGGCGGGTTTGCCGGTGTTGCCCAGCAGGTCGCCGCAGAACAGATCGCCGCCGGCGGTCAGCAGGCCGATATTGCCTTTAGAATGGCCCGGCAGTTCGATGACGCGGGCATCGAAGCCGTAGGGCGAAAAATCGTCGCCCTCTTTAACGTAAAAATCGGGCATGAAGTGGTCGGCTTCGTCCAGGCGGAACAGCAGTCCCATCAGCGCCTTCATGGCAAGCGGCGGCGTCTTGCGATTCCACAGCATATCGCCGCGTTCGACCATGCCGGCATCGTCGGCGTGCATGGCAATCAACCCGCCGAACTCCCGGCGCAGGTAGGCGGCGCTGCCACAGTGGTCAAAATCGCCGTGCGTTAAAACAATCAGCTTGAGGTCGCCGGCGCGGCAGCCGGCCCTGTCCAACGCCGCTGTGACCGCGCGGCGCTGGCCGGAGGTGGCCGTGTCGATCAGGAAAAAACTGCCGCCGTTTTTGACCAGGTAGCAGTTAACGGTGATATGCAGGATAAACGGCGTGGTGATGGTGGTGATTTCCAGCGGCATTTTTCTTCCCCTCAAGCAGCATATATATACCTGGTATACGCAAAATGCGGCTGCCGGGGCGCGCGAAAACCGGGCGGAAGGGTTATAACAGCACATTTCCGCATCAGGCCGGGTGCAGCCACGCCCAGCCGCCCAGGAAATACAGCCACACCAGCACCAGCAGGCCGAGCGGGATGATCGCCAGCACAACCCGGCTGAGGAAGGATGGCCGCCCGGCCTGGATATTGCGATTCAGGTGGATGGACAGGTTCAGCGAGAGCAGGTACATCAGCACCAGCGCCAGCGGGACGGCAAAAGCCAGAAAAACGCCCGCCAGCATCCCGCCGCCCAGCAGGGTGACGGTGGCGGCCACCACGCCCCCGGCCAGCCCGCCGGCCACGTTGGAGGCGAAGTGTCCGCCGGCGCTCATGCCCACGCCGCGCGCCACGATGGCGATCAGGCTGAGTGCGCCCCCGGCGATAAATCCCGGCGTCACCCCGGCGGCGATGGTGAACGAAATGCCCAGGATGACAAAAAACGTCAGCGCCCCGGCCATAAACCCAACCAGTTCGCTGGCGCGCGCGCCCAGGAAGCCGGTCGCCAGCCAGCACAGGACGAACACCCCGCCAGATACAGGCCGCCGGACGACGCGCCGGGGATGCTGCCCAGGCCGTAACCGAGCAGCGGAATCAGCATCGGCAGCCAGGTCAGGCTGCTGGTTAACCACGAACCGACGCTTTTGGACGACTGTTCCCCGGCGCGGGCGCGGTAGTCCGCCAGACGCGCCGGCTCCAACAGCAGCCAGGCCAGCAGACGAAACGGGCTGAGCGGATTCCAGGGGTTGAGCATGGTATAAACTCGCTTGGTGGAAAGGCGCGAATAGAGCTAAAATGTTACCAGAAGTGTAATAGAGCAGACAACTGTTGTTGAAAAACTGCATTGAGGGGAGTTTATTATGACCACTCAGCCTTACGTCACGCAGGACCCGCTGCCGTCGAACTACCAGGAGCGCGACGCCGAATACGTTTACCGCTTCCTGTATGCCGGGGAGTCCTGCTCGCTGGTGGGGATCGGCAGCGTTGGCAAAAGCAACCTGCTGCATTTTTTGATGAGTGACGATAAAGCCAAAGAAAAACACCTGCGCGAGCAGGCGCCGTACATCATCATGGTGCTGCTTGACCCGCACAAAATCGTCCACCTGCAAAAACAGGCGCTGGCCCAGGCCGGCACCGCCTGGCCGGGTTACGAGATCATGATTAGCCGGCTGCGCCGCGCCCTGGAAGAACTGGATGACAAAAACCGGCTGCCGCAGCAGGACGGCGCAGACATCATCGCAACCATCAGCCGGCTGTATCTGAACCTGTTCAACGAACAACTGCTGCTGGCGCAGGCCGGCATCCGTCACCTGGAAGAAGCGGTTTTTGCGGTCATGCGGATGGCAATGCCGGCGGGCAGCCCGCCGAATCTCTCCTGGAAGATCGCCTTTTTGTTCGACGAGTTTGAGGGGTTTCGCAGCCTGCCGCCGGAATTTTTCGAGTCATTGCGCGGCGTGCGGGACGAATTCAAAAACCGCATCATGTTCGTCACCGCCAGCCGCCGCCCGCTGGACGAACTGATAAATGAGTGGTACGAAAATGACCCGCGCGGGCATGAGATCATGGACGGCTTTCTGGAACTGTTTCGCGGCTTCACGCATTTTATCCGGCTGCTCGACCGGGACAGCGCCGAGGCGCTCATCCAGCGGCTGCAAAAGCGGTATAATCTGGAACTCGAACCGGCCAACCGGCGCAACCTGCTGGACGCGACCGGACGCCATGCCGGGCTGCTGCGGCGCAGTTTTCTGCCCATGCACCGCGTCGCCGTCAGTTCGCTCACGCTCGACCAGATTTGCGATTATCTGCTGCGACACCGGGGCGTTTTACAGGAATGCCAGACCATCCTGGACAGCCTGCCGCTGGTGGAGCGCATCTGTCTGTGGCAGGTCGCAAACGGCCAGTTCGACTCGTTTGACCAGGAGGCATGGAACAGCCTGGGGGAAAAACACCTGGTAGACCAGTCCCATCAGGGGCTGCCGTCGCTGGCGCTGCCGCTGCTGCGGCGCTATCTGGCGGGGCTGCCGCATCCGGCGCACGGCCCTGCGCGATGAGCGGATAAGCCCGCCGCCGGTTATTAATGGGTCTGGTTTTCCCCCCGCGCCGGTGGTAGGATGAAAAACGCCTAGAAAGCTAACACGAAAGATGCAGACATGGCTCGTTTACCGCTGATGGTTTTCCCCATCGAAGCGCCGGTGCAGCAGGCTGCCTTCGACCTGCCCACCACCATCGTCGAAGCCGCCGCCGCTGCCGGCCAGCCGCTCCAAAACGGCGACGTGCTGGCGGTTTCCAGCAAATATGCTGCCATCAGCCAGGGGCGGGTGGTTAACCTGGACGCGATTACCATCACTCCGGCGGCGCTGGAGCTGGCCGAATGCTACCAGATGAACCCCCGTATGGCGCAGTTGGTGATACAGGAAGCCGACCATATTTTCGGCGGTATCCCCGGTTTTTTGCTGACGTATAAAGACGGCATTCTATCCCCCAATGCCGGCATTGACCGCTCGAACATCCCCAGCGGGCGCGCCGTGTTGTTCCCTCAGCAGCCCTATCGTCTGGCGGCAGACCTGCGCCGGGCGCTGCGCGACCGCCTGGGCGTAGATGTCGGCATCATCCTGACCGACAGCTGGCTGATGCCGGGCCGCCTGGGTACATCCGGCGTGGCGCTGGCGACGGCGGGTTTTAAACCCATCCAGGACGAACGCGGCAAACATGATCTGTTCGGCAACCCGATGCTGGTTACGCAGCGCGGCATCGCCGATTCGATCTGTGTCTGCGCGCAGATGGTGATGGGCGAGCGGGACGAAGCCACGCCGCTGGCAGTAGTGCGGAATACCGGCGTCGAACTGGCCGACCTGGAACTGGGCGTCGAGGATGTGGCGATTGACTGGCGGATGTGCATTTACATCCAGTCGCTTACCGAAGGGCGGCTGGAAACCCTGCCGGACGGCGCGCGCGCCAACGGACACGCTGCCGAGGCCGTGCGTTAAGGTCCGGCTTTGCCCTTTCCAATCTGGCACTCACCAAAATCGTATAAACAGAAATGAGGCACGGCGGCGCTGTGCCTCTTATTTATGATGGTGTGGTGATGATGTGGAGGGGAAAGTGAAGCGGATTCTATGTTTGATATGTTTAGCTCTGTTCGGCCTTCTGGCGGCCTGTGCCGCTGCCCCGGCCTTGCCTACAGACCAACCCGCCGACCCCGAATCGGCAGCCCCCGGCACGCAGCCGACCGAGGACTTCACCTTAATCGGCAAAACCGGACGCCCACAGTTTTTGGACTCCTTCGCCACCTGGTGAACGACCTGCCAGCGTAATGCGCCCATCGTGGATGGGCTGGCGGAACAGTTCGGAGAACGGGTGGATTTTATCAAACTGGATATAGATAAATCGGAGACGCTGCCCGCGCGCCAGCGGTTTAACATGGTGCAGCGGTCGCAATATGCGCTGGTTGACGCCGAGGGTAACATCATTCAGCGGTGGTTCGGCTTTTTAGACCAGGACGAGGTGGAACGCTTTTTAAGCGATTACCTGGCGAAAAGTGAGTGAACAAAACGAGCAGTATTTGCCCATACGCCGGACAGCAAGGAGCTTAGGCCCTCCTTGCTGTCTACCGCGCCGGAACTGGGCATCCCCATTCCTGGACATCACGAACCGGAATGCGAAATGCACAAATAGCACCCCCTGTTTCCTCGTTCGTTCTCAACTATGTTTATCCCCGGCTTTGCGCTACAATTCCGGCGTCTGTCGCAAACCGAACCCATAAGGGGGCAGCATGAGCAGTAATCATAAACGCCTGGTCATTCCTGGCCCGGTGGAAGTCCGCCGCGAAATTCTGGAAGCGCAAACCGAGTGGATGATCGGCCACCGTTCGGCGGCTTTCGCCGAGCTGTTTGGCCGTCTGCAAGGCAAACTCAAACAGGCTTTTCTGACGCAGCACCGGGTGATCGTCAGCGGCTCGTCCGGCACGGGGCTGTGGGAAGGCGCGTCGCGCAACTGCATCCGCGACGGCCAGCGCGCGCTGCATCTGGTGGGCGGCGCGTTCAGCGAACGCTGGGCGGAGGTCAGCCAGCTTAACGGCAAAGAAGTGGACGTGATCGAAGTGGAATGGGGCAAAGCCCACACGCCGGAGATGGTGGCGGACGCGCTGAAAAACGGCGGCCACTACGACGCCGTGTGTTTTGTCCACAACGAAACCAGCACCGGCGTCACCAACCCGGTCAAGGCCATCAGCGCCGTCGTCCACGAACTTGACCCCGACGCGCTGGTACTGGTGGATACCGTCAGCGGCTTTTTGGGCGCAGAGTTCCGCACCGACGAATGGGGCGTGGACATCGCGCTCACCTCGTCACAGAAGGCTTTCGCGCTGCCGCCGGGCATCGCCTTCGCCGCCGTCAGCGACCGCGTGCTGGAACGCGCCAAACAGGTCAAAAACCGGGGTTACTACTTCGACTTTTTGGAACTGGACAAACTGCTGCAAAAGAATAACACGCCCTCCACGCCGCCCATCGCCCTGATGTTCGCCGCCGACAAACAATTGGACGACATCCTGGCCGAAGGGCTGGACAACCGCTGGGCGCGCCATTTGCAGATGCGCGACCTGACCATCCAGTGGGCGGACTCGCGCGAGATGGGGCTGTTCGCGCAGGACGGCTACCGCTCGCCGACCGTGACGACCGTCGCCAACGGGCGCGGCATCAGCGTGGACGACATGGCGAAGTTCATGGGCGGCAAGGGTTTCAGCATGGACAAGGGTTACGGCAAAATCAAAGGCCAGACCTTCCGCATCGCCCACATGGGCGACATGACCATTTCGACGCTGGAAGAAGTGCTGGCCGGCTTGGACGAATTTTTGGGGGTGTAGGCAGCGTTACCAGTTGCCGGTTTATCTTTCATCCGGTCACAATTAGCCTGCCGCCGGCTTTCCAACTGGAAACTGGCGGCTGACAACTGAAAACTTCAGGAGCAGCCATGACCACTTACCATGTACTCGTGCCGGACAGCGTGCATCCGTCCGCCGTTGAAATTCTCCAGAGCGCCGGTTTAAGCGTTACCGCGCCGGGGCAGATGAAACGCCCGGAGACGCTGGCCGCCGTCGCCGAAGCCGACGCGCTCATCATCCGCAGCGCCACCAAAGCCGACGCCGAACTGCTGAACGCCGCCGCCCGGTTGAAAGCGATTGCCCGCGCCGGGGTGGGCGTGGACAACGTAGACCTGAACGTGGCGACACAAAAGGGCATCGTCGTGATGAACACGCCGGACGGCAATACCGTCGCCACCGCCGAACACACCTTCGGCCTGATGCTGGCGCTGGCGCGGCACATCCCCCAGGCGCACAGCTCGATGCAGGCCGGCAGGTGGGATCGTAAGTCCTATATGGGTACAGAACTGCGCGGCAAAACGCTCGGCATCGTTGGCTTCGGGCGCATCGGGCGGGCGATTGCCAAACGCGCTCTGGCCTTCGAGATGACCGTCATCGCCCACGACCCGTATATCCCGCTGGACATCGCCGAAGATTTTGGCGTGGAACTGGTCAGCCTGGACGCGCTGTTCGCCCGCGCCGATTTCATCAGCCTGCACAGCCTGATTACCGACGAAACGCGCCACATGATTAACAAAGACAGCCTGGCGCGCATGAAACCCGGTGTGCGGATCATCAACGCGGCGCGCGGCGCGCTGGTCAACGAGGCCGACCTGGCCGAAGCCATCAAAAGCGGCCATGTGGCGGGCGCGGCGCTGGACGTGTACGGCGAAGAACCGCCGCCTCCCGATCATCCGCTGGTGGGGCTGCCGAACGTGATTGATACGCCGCATCTGGCCGCCAGCACCGAGGAAGCCCAGGTGGCGGTGGCGGTGGAAGCAGCGCATCTGATCGCTGCCGCCCTCACGCGCGGCGAGTTCAAAAACGTCGTGAATGTCGAAGTGCTGAAACAGTAGCGCGTCTACAACCTGCGCTCGTCCAGCCAGGCCAGTATCCGGTCGGCGACGGCCTGCCAGCCGGTTTCCAGCATCATATCGTGCGCCACCGGGAAAAATTCGGCCTGCGTCAGATACGCCTGCGCGGTGCGTTCCTGCTCCTGGCGCGTGAAGATGGTGTCGCGCTCCGCCGCCAGCACCAGCACCGGAGTGGTGACGCGCGCCGGGTTCGGCAGGGCCAGCAGGCCGGAGTCCAGTATCATGCGGAAGGACTCCGAACCCAGGCGCTCGTGGTAGCGGCGCGCCTGCTCGTCCGGCATATCGGCGGAAAAAAAGGCGGCGCGGCTGAGTTTGGGGTCGGCGATCATGTGATAGCCGGTAAGCGTCAGCACCGTTTTGAGCATCGGCAGCGGGTGGCGTGCGGTATAACGCAGCAGAAAGGGCAGCACGCCGTTCGCCGGCAGGGTCGCCAGCAGCACCCCGGCGGGCGCGCGGCGGTTTTCCAGGTACTTTTGCACGACGTACCCGCCCAACGAATGGCCGATCAAGACCGGCAGGGTCGCCAGGCTGCGCGCCACCTGCTCCACATCGTTGACGTAATCTATCCAGCTTGACCAGCGCAGCGCCCCGGCGCTTTTGCCATGTCCGCGCAGGCTGAGGGCGTGGGCTTCGTAACCATGTTGGGCGAAATAGGGCAGAAAATATTCGTCCCAGCACCATGCGCCGTGCCACGCGCCATGCACGAACAGCAGCGGAGTCGGGCGCGGCGTGCCGGTCGGTTGGCGGGTGATGACTTCCAGATGCATAAAAATGCTCCTGTTTTAAAAAAGGTGGGGAAGCAGCGGAAAAATCCCGCGCTTCCCCTATTCTATCGTGTTCTATCGTGATCGCAGGCCGGTTCGTATTATTTATCAGGGCTGTTCCGGCAGCGTCAGCACATAAGCCACCAGCGCGTCAATCTGGTCAGGCCGCAGCGCCGAGCCGTAAAGCTGGTACATATAGTTGGCGCTGTAATTCGGCACGATGTAGGCGTTCGGCTCGACAATGGACTGGCGCACGTAAGCCTCGGCGTTCAGGCCCGGCACGCGCGACCCGGCAGCCCGGTAGATTCCCAGCAGCGACGGCCCCAGGCCGTTCATAGTCGGGTCGAGCAGGTGGCAGGTGACGCAGGCGGGCGTATTTTCCGCGCCGCTGTTGTAAATCACCTCGCCCCTGGCGACCAGTTCGGCGGGGTACTCCGGCAAAACGGCGGGCAGCGGCGAAGGCGTGGGCGTGGCCGCCGCCAGCCGCGCGGCGATTTCCTCGTCGTAGCGGATGCGGTACACCGTCGCGGTACTCCATTCCAGCACATACAGTGCGCCGTCCGGCCCGACGGTGACATCCACCGGGCGGTAGTTGCCCAGCCCCAGGTTAAAATCGGCGAAAACTTCCCATTCCGCCGTAAACGTGCCGTCCTCGGTCGGCGTCAGCGAAACGAAGATGATGTTCTGGCCGTTGGAAATGCCCCGGTCGAGCGCCACGTTCGCGCCCGTCCCCCACTGCGCCAGGAACAGGCCGTTGTGATATTTCTCCGGGAATGGGCCGCCGGCGTAATAAGTGATGCCGGCGCTGCCGACCGCCGCGTACAGGTCGGTGATGGGCGGCTCGACATCCGGCCAGGTTACGTCCCCCGGCGGGCGGCCATAATAGGTGGGGAAGCCGTAATCCCGCCCCTGCCGCACATGGTTGATTTCCTCCGGCGGCATGTAGGGCATCATCCGGCTGAACTCGCTCGGATTGTTGTCGGACGTGAACAGGTCGCCTGCCGGCGAAAATACCAGATCGTAGGGATTGCGGAAGCCGGTGGCGAAGGTTTCCAGCTCGCTGCCGTCGGGGTTCATACGCAGGATGCGCGCTTCATAAGGGTCATCGCTCAGCGGCCCGTGATCGGTGGTTGCGCCGACGCCGACGTACAGTTTGCCGTCCGGCCCGAAGGCGATGCCGTTGTTGGAGTGGTCGGGGAATTGCAGCGTCGGCAGCCCTTGCACGATGTCCGTCAGGGTGTCCAGCCGGCCATCGCCGCTGCTGTCCTCCAGGGTGGCGATATGCCCGCCATATGAGATGTACATCAGGCCGTCGTCGCGGAACGTCAGGCCGACGCTGTGCGCGATGCGCCCGCCGGGGTTGTCGTACAGGATTTCCTGCGTTTCGGCCAGGCCGTCGCCGTCGGCATCCTGAAAACGAAAGATATGGCCGCCGGCGTCCAGTACGTACAGCCGTTCGTCCGGCCCGAAAGTGACAACGGTTGGGATATTCGCGCCGGCGGCTTTGGCGGCTACCTCGGCCACAAAACCGGGATGAACCAGCACGCGAAAATTGGCGGGCGGCTGGCGGTCGGCGGCCCACTGCTGCAAACGCCGGGCGACCGTCACCCCGCCGATGCCCGCCAGCCCCAACAGCCCCAACAGCGCCAGCGCCAGTGGGATCAACAACAATGCCAGTTGAGCGCGTTTCACGATATTATCCTGTTTTTAATCCTCCATTTTGTGAATAGTATAACAAACGGCCTAAAGGCTGCCTAACACCAAAAATACCACGCGGCGGCACTCGAAACGGCTAAAAAATCTTCTGCCAGATGAACTCCCGGTACGCCTCGGTGAAGCCGGCTGCCTCGTACAGCGCGTTGGCGGCAGCCGCATCGCCCGTGCCGACATAAACGTACAGCGCGCCCAGCGCCTTCAACCGGCGCAGCCCTTCAAACATCAGCGCCTGCGCCAGCCCCTTGCGGCGGTGCGCCGGGTGCGTGCAAACCGGCTCGAAGATGCCCCGCCGGTTGGTTTCGTCATAGGTGATGCCCACATGCGCCGCAAACCTACCATCGGGTGTTTCGGCCACCAGATGCAGGTCGTAACGGAAGGACGGCGCAGAGGTGGCGAAGGTGTGGAACTCCTTCGCGGTGTGAAAGTCCCGGTTGAAGGCGGCGTTTAACACGTCGGCGATACGCCGGCAGTCATCTTCGTCGCCGGGGCGCAGCGCGCGCAGAACGTACCCTTCGGCCAGCGCCGGTTCGGGCAAAGGCTGGCTGCCCAGGCGCAGCCGGCGGCTCATGCCGCCCCAGGCGGTTTTCTGGTAGCCGCGCGCCTCCAGCAGGCGGCGGCGATGGGCGTCGTATTCCATGACGCACACATGCAGGCGGCGCTGCCCGTCCCCGGTCGGCACGGCCAGATGCGCCTCCGCCCAGGCGATCATCTCATCTTCGATCCGGTGGCGGTAGTCGGGATGCACCTGCAAATGCGCCTCGCCGCTGCCGTCGGGGTTGACCACCCCCACCAGCTTTCCGGCTTCGGTTTCCCACAGATGAATCTGTGCCGCCCAGCCGGGGTCGAGCGCCGCATCCTCGTTGTGGAAGCGCGCGCCTTCCCAGCGGCGGATTTCCCAGTTCAGGTCAGGCGGGGTGATGGGATAGGTTTCGATCAAAAACTGGCGCACCTTCCAGAAGTCGTCGTCGCTCTGGAAAGATCGGCTGAAAAAACGTTCGCTGTCGGTCATGATTTCCCCCTGGAAATGAAACGCAGTTAGTGTAATTCCCCGGCCTGCGTGCGGGCAAGGGCAGCCGCCGGGGATTACAGGGCAATCGCTTGAAGATACTTGGTCTCAATAAGCGTGCTATCCGCCCTTGACCCCACCCCCAAACCCCCTCCCCATGCAATGGAGAGGGGGCTTATAAAGACTCTTACTCCCCCTTTCTCCATATACGGCGACCGGAGGAAGTCCCTTTAGGGAGGAAAGGGGGCCGGGGGGATAGGGGTTAACGTGACGCGAAATTACAGTTTGAAGCGATTACCCTGCCGGGGATTAACGTTCGTTCTGAATTTGCGCGCGGGGCGTTGAAGGCCGGGGCGCGTTTGACTTACAATCGAGTCTGGCATATTTGCCTTTTTCGTCCGCCCTGTTCAGGAGTGACCGCTTTGAAGTCTATCGGTATGTTCGTCCTCGTTTTGATCGTCGGCGCATCTGGCGTGCTGGCGCAGGACATCAGCCCGGCGTTGGAAGCCCACCTGGAGGCTGTTGAACAGGCCGCCGCCCGGCTGCGCGGCCTGGAAGCCCTGGAGCCGGTGGAGCATCGTTTCCCCACCCGCGCCGACGTGCGCGCCTACCTGGAGCGCGAACTGAACATCCAGCTTGATGAGGAAACCATTCTCCGCGAAACGCAGTTTTACGTCGCTTTCGACCTGCTGCCGCCGGATGCAGACCTGCTGCAAGTTTACCTGGACTTTTATAACAGCCCGGCGGGTGTGGCCGGGTTTTATGATACCGAGTCGAAAGCTATGAATGTGCTGCTGCTGGGCGGCGGCGAGCCGGGCGACCAACTGCCGCTGCTCGACCAGATCACCTACGCGCACGAGTTCACCCATGCCCTGCAAGACCAGCACTTCGGCCTGGAAACCCTGCTGGATGACCCCGACCTGCTGACCAACCCCCACCGCGCGCTGGCGATTTTATCGCTGGTGGAAGGCGACGCCACCGCCGTCATGACCGCCTACCTTCACGCCGCCGCGCAGCGCAACCCAATGGCGGCCATCGGGCTGCTGGTGCAGGGTTTCGCCGCCGGGGCGTTTAACATTCCGCCCGGCACGCCGCCGTTTATCGTCACGGAATTAACCTTCCCCTACCAGGATGGTATGAACTTCGTCAATGCGCTGTACCGCGAAGGCGGCTGGGAGGCCGTCAACCGCGCTTATGATGACCTGCCCGTTTCCACCGAGCAGATTCTCCACCCCGCTAAATACCTGGCCGGGGAACAGCCGCAGCCGGTGACGCTGGAAACCGCGCCGCCCGACCCGGACTGGGTGCTGCTGGCCGACCGGACGCTGGGCGAATTTTACCTGCGGTCGTACCTGGATACGCAGCTTCCGGCGGCGGAGGCTCACAAAGCCGCTGCCGGCTGGGGCGGCGACCGCTATCACCTGTACTATAACGAAACCACCGGCCAGCGCGCCTGGGCGCTGCGTTTGAAGTGGGACTCCCCCGCCGACTCCGCCGAGTTCGCCGCCGCGATGGCGGCCTTCGCCGAAGCGCGTTTTGAAGACGCGCCGGTGGAAGATGGCTGCTGGTCGGGGACGGATGCGGCGGTGTGTTTGGCCGGCGGCGAGGCCGAAACGCGCGTGGCCGCCGCGCCGACGGCGGAGATGGCGCGCGCCCTGCTGGGGCGGTAAGGTTTGGCGCGCGCGCCACGTCTGGAATAGTGGCCGTATCTAAAAATTTCATCAGAATTTAGCACTCATCTATGGTCAGTGCTAAAAAATTGGTGTATGATGGAAAACGGCTTGTAACGCAGACTCGCTTGAGTTTGATGAGGGGTGTATCCGCCATGCCTGTCTATACCTACCGCCGCGAAGACGGCTCGACCTTTGAAATCCGGCAGAAGTTCCTGGAAGAACCGCTGACTGTAGACCCATCCACCGGGCAGCGTGTGGTGCGGGTGGTGCAGCCGGCGGGGATCATTTTTAAAGGTTCCGGCTTCTATGTTAACGACAGCAAAAGCGCCTCCCGCAGCAGCGTGAACAACACTGCCGGCAGTCCTAAACCGGAGACGAAAGCGGCCACCGCGCCGGCCTCCACCCAGGCCGCTGCCGACTGAGACGCTGGAAACGCCTCTGTTACCGCACTTTTGAATGCCTCCTTCGGGAGGCTTTTTTTGTTTCTCAGCCGCGATTCCTATTGCGCCCCCGGATTTCCCGGTTTATAAACAATTTACGGCAGGCCTGCCGATATGTTTGTTTTCGGTGAAAATGATGAGGATAGAAATCCATGCGTACTCGATCCTTTTTACTGGCGTTAGGGCTGCTGGCGATGCTGGCGGCTGTTGTGCCGGTTGGCGCGCAGGGTACGAATCTGCTCCAGGACCCCAGCCTGGAGGGGGAGGTTTACAGCCGCGTAAGCGCCGACCCCAACGACCCGGCCACCACCTTCAACGCGCCGACTTACTGGTGGGGCGGGTTCATCCTGGGCGGTGACGCCCCCTGGAAAAACGTCCACCCGAACGGTTTTCCGCATACCGGCGGCATCAAACGTTCCGGCGGGCGTTCGTATCATATGTCGCGCGGCGGCGGCACGTTTACCGCCTGGCTGCTCCAGCAGGTGAGCGTCGCGCCCAATACCGACGTGCAGGGCGGCGCGTGGGCGCTCATCGAACATAACTCCGGGGGCAGCGTGGTGCGCGCCGGCATTGACCCCAACGGCGGCACCGACCCCAACGGCCCCGGCGTGGTCTGGTCGGAGTGGGCCGGCGCGCTGTACCAGTGGAATCTGGTGCAGGTGACGACACGCGCCGGGACGACCGGCGTGGTGACGCTGTTTTTGTACGCCACGCAAAGCCAGCCTTCCAACCCCAACGGCGTTTACTGGGATGATGCCTTCCTGAACGGCACGCCCGGCGCGGGTTTACCCATCGGCGGCCAGCCCGACCAGCCGTCCACGCGCATCGTCACCACCACCGAGCGCGTGAACGTGCGGAACGGCCCCGGCCTGAGCGCCGCGCGCATCGGCACGCTGCGCCCCGGCGATGCCTACACCCTCACCGGCGAGGCGGACGGCTGGTACCGCATTGATTTTAACGGGCAGGTCGGGTGGGTTTCCGCCATCTTCGTCACGGTTTCCGAAGGCCAGCCGACGGTGGCCGGCGGCGCGCCGCCCGCGCCGTCCGTGCCGAGCATCTCGTCGCTGCGGTTTCTGGTGGATTACACGCTGCGGATGCGGGCTGCGCCGGATACAACTTCCGCCATCCTGGCGAGCATCCCGCACAATACGGTCGTGACGGCCACCGGGCGCAGCGCGGATGGCCTCTGGCTGCAAATTACCTACCAGGGGCAGACCGGCTGGATTGCGTCGCGGTATGGCCGCGCCCAGAGCGGCGACATTCTGGGGCTGCCGGTAGCTGGCTGAAGCGGGAACGCCGGAAGGCGTGGCGGCCCCGCCCTGCAACCTCCCCCCCTCTCCGATGGAGAGGGGGAAACGAGCAAAGTGAATGGGGGTGAGGTCATTGAAAACCTTCAGACAGTGACTTAACCAGCCGCCTGATACGCCTCAGGGATGAACTTCATCACCTGCTTGCGTTCGGCGTCGGTGGAGTTTTCCTGCATCGACGCCGGCTCGGCGCACACGCGCACCGTATAGGCCGCCCCGTCCGTCTCGAAGCGCGCCGTCCATTCCTGGCCGTTCTGCCGAACGTTCGCCAGCCGCAGCGCGTCCAGGGCCGTCAGGCCGGTTTGCTGCCGCAGGTAAATTTCCGCCGACTGGGCGGCGGGTTCGATGGTGCAGCGCCCCCGGCAGCCCGCCGTATAAAACTCGTCTTTTCGATAGGCCGCCACGATGGGCGCGGGGTCATCCACGCGGCCATAATACAGGCCGTGCGGCAGGCAGACCAGCGTCCCGGCGAAGCGGTGGCCGCCGATGTGCGAAACCTGCCAGGCGGACTCGCCGGCGGCCTGGCGCAGTTTACGGTACAGCGGCAGGCCGTACAGCGCGCAGCAGGCGTCGCGCTTGCCGTTGGTGCAGGCCAGGAACAGCCGCTCGTCGCTGCGATGGTTCTCGTAATCCGCCGCGCCGCCGGCCAGCGCCGGGATGTCCAGCGCCAGCAGGCTTTCGTAAGCGGCCAGTTCAAAACGGTACAGCCGCCCCGTCCGCGCCAGCGCCACGTAAAAAAGCCGCCGCTCGCCGCTGTTTTCCTGCCTGATGAACTGCAAACGCGCGTTGGGGATCGCGTTCAGCCAGCCGGAGAGGCCGGTTTTGACCGCCTCCGGCAGATCGCTGTCCTCGAACGCCTTTGCGCCCCAGGGGGCCGGGTGTTCCAGCAGCAGCCACACGTCGGAGCGGGGGGCCGTGCCGGGCATATATTCCCCCATCTGTAAGGAGTCGTCGCAGCAAAGAGATTGAGTCGCCATGTTTAAACCTCCACGTTGGGGAGATTGTAGCAGGCATCCCGGCGGGAGCGGTAATAAATTTTTTGGATTTTGGATGATGAACTGTATAATAAATTCACCGGCCAGAACGGGCCACCCGGCCCAACCATCCGATTGAAATGCGCGTGTGGATGAGCCGAGCCGGGCGTAAACCCTGGAGTAAAGCTGCTGCGAAGGCTGCCTGACCTTCACTTCTCTATACGTGCGGCAGTGCCATTTTGTTCAATTTTTAAACCGCCGGTTCGACGGCTGCCGAAATGGCGGGCTGCGCGTCATGGTCGGGCAGGATGTTTTCGGCGTTTCGCACCGCCGGGGCGAGGTATCCGCCCAGCGCAACCAGCGTCGCCCCCAGCGCGCCCAACACCATAATCAGCGCCATACCCGCGCCCGGCCCAACCCCCACTATATCGCCGAACGTTCCGGCCAGCGCGCCGCCTTCCTGCATGGCCGGTTCCATCACCTGGTCGGCCAGCGGCCCGGCGATGAGCGCCGCCAGCGGGTTGACCAGCCAGGCGATCATGCGGCGGGCGGAAAACACCTTACCCTGAATGTCTGGCGGCACTTTGGCCTGCCAGATGGACTGGTTGGAGCTGTTGACGACCGGAACCAGGAAAGAGCCTACGAATGCGCCGATCACCCACACGGCCAGCCCGCGCCCGATGCCCAGCAGCAGCATCCCGCCCATACAGGAGAGAATCCAGCCCATTAAAACGCCATGCACGCGGCGTTTTGGCCCACCCCAGGCGGTCAGCGCCAGGCCGCCCAACACACCACCGATGCCGAAAACCGACTGCACCAGGCCGAGCGTCTGTTCGCCGCTGCCGGTGCGCGCCAGGATCATCGGCGTGAGCAGGGTGAAACCGGCGGTGGTGAAAAAGTTGCCGCCCATAAATACCAACTGCAAACCAAGCAGGCTGCGCCGGGCGAGGATATATTGAAACCCGAAGGCCGCCTCTTTCAGCAGGCTGCCGCGCGCCTGTTCGCCGACTGCCGACCGCTCCGGCTGCGGGACATAGATGATGAGCAGTGCGCCAATGGCCGCAGCGAAGGTGATGATGTCCAGCATCAGGATGCCGCCGATACCGATGCCGGGCAGCAGCGTGCTGCCGCCGATGACCACCCCGACGATCAACGCCGCCGCCAGGCTGGGAGCCAGGATGCCGGAGGCGCCTTCCGCCAGGCCGTAGAGCGCGTTGGCGCGGACGTACTGCTGCTTGGGAACCATCATGGCGATGGCGGCGGAGTAGGCCGGCCACTGGAAGGTCTGGAACGCGCCGGTGAACACCGCCGCCACATACAGATGCCAGATTTCCAGGCTGCCGGCGTTGTACAGCAGGAAGATGATGATGGTCGCCACGCCCGCGCCCAGATCGCTGAGCATCATCACCAGCTTACGATTCCAGCGGTCTACCAGCGCCCCGGCAACAGGGCTGAGCAGGATGAGCGGCACCAGGCCGAATACATGCACCAGCGCCAGCGCCGTCGCCTGGCCGGTTTTTTCCCACGCCCAGATGCTAAGCGCGAACTGGCTCATGGCTGTGCCGGTGAGCGACACGAACTGTCCGACGGCCACCAGGACAAAAGCGCGCATTCCGGTCAGGCGGTTCGAGGGGGTCGTCATAATCAAAATCCTTATGGCTTAAAATATATCCAAATGGACACACAGGGGCGGGTTGCTTGACCCGCCCCTACACCATAATACGCCGGAAACGGCGCATTGTTCGATTTTTGCGACACGCTTATGAATTTTTGCCCTCGCCGGCCATCTCGACCGCTTTGAGCAGCACATCCAGCCCGGCGGATATGTCCGCGTCCAGGTGCAGGCGGACGGCGCGGCGGCCTTTGTCGCGCAGGGCTTCCAGGTCGCCGGCGGCCTGGGCGGCGTGCAGCACGCCGAAGCTGTACGGCTGGCCGGGGACGGGCAGATCGTCGTCCGTTCCGGCGGTGAGGTGGATGAAAATGCCGCTGTCCGCCCCGCCTTTATGAAGCTGGCCGGTGCTGTGCAGGTAGCGCGGGCCGTAACCGACCGTCACGGCGCGGTGGGTGGCGCGGCGCAGGCGGCGGCGGATTTCTTCGAGACGGGCGTCGGTTTCCGGCGACGGCGGCAGGTAGGCCAGCAGCGCGAAATAGTCCCCGGCGCGGGCGGTTTTGAGCAGCGCCGCCAGCAGGCCGGCCAGGCTGTCGGGGTTGTAACCGTGCTGCGCGCACAGATCGCCCAACCGCTGGCGGATTTTATCGTCGGCGTACAATTCAACCGCGCCTTCAACGCGCGCCGGTTCGACCTGGGGCAGGCTGCCGTGTTCCTGGTAGAAGGCCAGCAGCCGCCCGGTGGCCTGCTTGCTTTCGGTCACGTTCGGCTCGTCGAACGGGTTGATGCCCAGCAGCTTTCCGGCGATGGCGGTGGCATATTCCCAACGGAAAAACTCGCCCGCCAGCGCGTAGCGGTCGGGCAGGTGATAGGTGACGCGCGGGTGGCCGGCCTCGCTCACGGCCTGCGCGGCGGCGTCCAGGCTTTCGTTGGCCGGGTCGTCGTCCACGCGCAGGTAAATCACCAGCGAGTCGGCGGCGTAATCCTCCGGCGCGTCGGTCCCGCCGACAACCGGCAGCAGCCCTTTACCTTCCTTGCCGGTGCTTTCGGCGATCAGCTGCTCAATCCAACTGCCGAACGTGCCGGTGGACGGGCTGCCCTGGATGAACACTTTGTCGCGCCCCTGCTGCCCCAACGCCGCCAGAATCGCGCCCAGCCACAGGCCGGGATGGTGGCGCGCCGGGATGGCCGGCCCGCAGGCGGTTTTCATGCGCTGCGCTTCCGCCCACAGGCGGTCGAGGTCGAGGCCCATCAGCGCCGCCGGGACGAGGCCGAAATAGCTGAGCGCGCTGTAGCGCCCGCCGATGTCCGCCGGGTTCACAAACAGGTCGCGGAAGTTCAGCCGGCGCGTTTCCGTCTCCAACTGCGAGCTGGGGTCGGTGATGGCGATGAACTGGCTACCGTTGCGCCCGGCGCGTTCGTAAAAATAGTTCTGGAAGGCGGCGGTTTCCACCGTCGTGCCGGACTTGCTGGCGACGATAAACAGGGTATAACGCAGGTCTACAGCCTGTTCAACGGCGCGGACGGCGGCGGGGTTGGTGCTGTCCAGCATCAAAAAGGCCGGGAAATCGGGCTGCTGGCCGAAGCTGCGGTACAGCACCTCCGGGGCCAGGCTGCTGCCGCCCATGCCCATCAGCACCACATGGCGGAACGAGCCGCCGCGCACGCTGGCTTGCAGCGCCTTCACTCGGTCGAGGTCTATGGTGCGGGTCACGTCCAGCCAGCCAAGCCGGTTTTCGATTTTGGCGATCACGTCGGCTTGGTCTTTCCACAGGCTGCCGTCGTGCGCCCACAGGCGCGCGTTGGCGCGGTCGGCTTCCAGGCTTTTAAGGGCAGCCTGCACCGCGTCGGCGTAGAGGCCGACCGCCACCTGCTGCCTGCGGATAACGCCGGCCCGCAGCACATCGCGTTTGGCGTCCACCTGGGCGATCAACTGCTCGAACGCTTCGGTGAAGGCGGCCACACCCTCCAGTTGAAGCTGGCGCGTCACGTCATCGAAATTGATGCCGACTTCGGCCAGCCGGTCTAAAATCTCCGGCGCGGCGTCCAGGTCGTCGGTCAGCGTTGGCGCCGCCGTGCCATGATCGCGGAAGGCTTTGAGCGTGGCCGGCGGGACGGTGTTCACCGTGTCCGCGCCGATCAAAGCATCCACGTAGAGGGTATCGGGATAGGCCGGGTTTTTGGTGCCGGTGGAGGCCCACAGCGGGCGCTGCACCCGCGCGCCGGCCTCGCGCAGCCGGGCGAACTCGTCGCCGTAGAAGAGGTTCAAAAACTGTTTATAGGCCAGTTTGGCGTTGGCGATGGCGGCCAGGCCAAGCAGCGAACGGCAGGCGGCGGCGCGGGACGGGTCATGCCCTTCGGCGGCGCGAATCCGGTCTTCCAGCAGGTGGTCTACCAGGGTATCTATGCGGCTGACGAAAAAGCTGGCGACCGACGCGATATGCCGGATGTCCTGCCCGGCGGCAAGGCGGCGTTCCAGGCCGCGCAGGTAAGCGCGCGCCACCTCGATATAGTTCTGGACGGCGAAAATCAGTGTCACATTCACGTTGATGCCCGCCGCGATAGCTTCTTCGATGGCCGGGATGCCGGCCGGGGTGGCCGGGATTTTAATCATCAGGTTGGGGCGGTTGACGGCGGCGAACAGCCGTTTGGCCTCGCTGATGGTGGTGGCGGTATCGTTGGCGATCAGCGGCGACACCTCCAGGCTGACGTAACCATCCTGGCCGCCGGTGCGCTCGTACACCGGGCGGAACAGGTCGAGCGCGGTCTGGATGTCCTCAATCGCCAGCCGTTCGTAGATGTCGGCGGCGTCCAGGTCGAGCAGGTGCATGATGGCGGCGTCGTAAGCGTCGGAGTCGCCGATGGCCTTCTGGAAAATGGCCGGGTTGGAGGTGACGCCCAGGACGCCGTATTCGTCTATATACTGTTTCAGTTCGCCGCTGGTGAGCGCGTCGCGGTGGATGAAGTCGAACCAGATGCTCTGGCCGAACTGCTGCACGTCAACAGGGGGGTTGGTGGTCATGGGTTGCTCCTTAAACTTTGTTAACCGGCCACCAGTTCCTTCGCGGCCTGGATGATGGCTTCTGCTGTGAGGCCAAATTCCTGGTAGAGGCGCTCGTAGGGCGCGCTGGCCCCAAAACGGTTGACGCCGATCATCACGCCCCGGCAGCCGACGTAACGTTCCCAACCCATCGTTATGCCGGCCTCGATGCTGACGCGCGCGGTCACGTCCGGCGGCAGCACGCTGTCGCGGTATTCCTGGCTTTGCGCGTCGAACAGTTCCCAGGACGGCAGCGATACCAGCCGGACGCGGAAACCTTCGGCGCTCAACCGGCGGTAGGCGTCGTGGGCGATGTGAACTTCGCTGCCGGTGGCGATCAGGATGACCTGCGGCTGGCCGTCGCAGTCCGCCAGCACGTAACCGCCCTTCGCCACTCCCTCGCGCACGTGGTCGCCGGTCAGCACCGGCAAATCCTGGCGGCAGAAGGCCATCGTCACCGGGTGCGGCAGGGTCATGGCCGCGCGCCAGGCCGCCGCCGTCTCGTTGGCGTCCGCCGGTCGGAAAACCGTCAGCCCCGGAATGGCGCGCAGGGCGGCCACATGCTCGACCGGCTGGTGGGTTGGGCCGTCCTCGCCCAGGCCGATGCTGTCGTGGGTGAAAACGTAAACCGGCTGGATGTTCATCAGCGCGCCCAGGCGGATGGACGGGCGCATATAGTCGCTGAAGGTGAGGAAGGTGGCCGTATAGGGTTTGATAATGCCGCCGTGCAGCGCCAGGCCGTTGACGATAGCGCCCATCGCGTGTTCGCGCACGCCGAAGCGCACGTTGCGGGCGGCGGGTTTGCCTTTGCCGGTGTCTTCCGCGCCCTTGATAAGCGTTTTGGTGCTGCTCGCCAGGTCGGCGTCGCCGCCGATCATGGTCGGGATATGTTTGGCGATGGCGTTCAGCACTTCGCCGGAAGCGCTGCGGGTGGCGATCTTTTTAGCATCGGTGAAAACCGGGATGTCGGCGTCCCATCCATCGGGAAGCTGGCCGCTGAAGGCCAGGTCCCACGTTTGCGCCAGATCAGGATAGGCCGCCCGCCAAGCCTGGAAGCGCGTTTCCCACTCTTTTTCCAGCGCCGCGCCGCGTTCGATGGCCGTGCGGAAGTGTTCCAGCGCCTCGCCGGGGACGTAAAAATCTTCCTGCGGCCAGCCAAAAAACTCTTTTACCAGCTTCACTTCGTCCTTGCCCAGCGGCGCGCCGTGCGCTTTGCTGGTTCCCTGTTTGTTGGGGCTGCCGTAGCCGATGATGGTGCGGATGGAGATGATCGAAGGCGCGTCGGTGACGGCTTTCGCGCCCTCAATGGCCGCCAGGACGGCCTCCACGTCGTTGCCGTCCTCGACCTCCAGCGTATGCCAGCCGTAAGCGCGGAAGCGCGCCAGCACATCCTCGGTGAAGGTCATGTCCGTTGCGCCGTCCAGCGTGATGCCGTTGTTATCCCACAGGTATATCAGCTTGCCCAGCCCCCAGACGCCGGCCAGCGAAGCGGCTTCGGCGCACACGCCTTCCATCAAGTCGCCGTCGCTGACCAGGGCGTAAGTGTAGTGGTCAACGACCGTGTGGCCGGGACGGTTGAAGTAAGCCGCCAGGAACGTTTCCGCCAGCGCCATGCCGACCGCCGTCGCCGCGCCCTGGCCGAGCGGGCCGGTGGTGGTTTCGACGCCGGGCGTATCGCCGTATTCCGGGTGGCCGGGGGTGTGGCTGCCCCACTGGCGGAAGTTTTTTAACTGTTCCAGCGGCAGATCGTAGCCGGTGAGGTACAGCAGCGCGTACAGCAGCATCGAGCCATGCCCGCCGCTGAGGATAAAACGGTCGCGGTCGGCCCAGCGGGGATGGCGCGGGTTATACCGCAGGTGCTGAGTCCACAGGGCATAGGCCATCGGGGCAGCGCCCATCGGCAGGCCGGGGTGGCCGCTGTCGGCTTTCTGCACCGCGTCAACGGCGAGCATCCGAATAGAGTTAATAGCCAGCGTTTGCAGGTTGGCGTCCAACGTGGTTTCTCCTGTATCTTGTGCAGAGTGGTTCGCTGTTGGCGAAGCCGGAACGAAACGCCGCCTATTATAACATGCTTGCCGCCGGGTTCTTAATGGCCGGTGGCAAAAAAACAGGCGGCTCAGGGTTTGCCGTCGTCCCCCTTGTCCGGCTGGTCGGTATCGGTTTTAACGCGAAACACGCCATCCTCGGCGCGGTTGGCCGTCAGCCGCGTAAGCTGTTCGCCGATGTCGAACACGCCGCGCCGGTTTTTTTTGCCCGGCGCGGGCGGCGTGGGCAGCGGCGGCGTGCCTTCCCGCGCCGGCACCTGCGGCACATAGCCGTATTTACTTTGCAAAAAGCGTCGGAGCTGCGCCTCGTTGGCTTCCGGCAGGTCGAGAACGTCGGCCTGCTGCGGCACGTTGAGGAGGGTGTCGCTGCCCTGGTCGAGCAGCAGCAGCCCGGCCAGCAGTTTAGGCGGCACGCCCGCCAGCATCACCTGGTCAAGCAGCGCCTGGAGGCGCGCCATATCCGCCTGGGCTTTGGCGCGGGCGGCGATCATGCTGGTTTCGGCTTCCTGCACCGTTTCGTGGATGATGGGCGTACACTGCACCGTTTCGGCTTTGACGGTGATGCCCAGGGTCGGGCGCGTCCAGTTCAGTTTGCCGGGCAGTTCGGCCCGGAAGGTGTTGATACTGCCGATGGTGAGCGCCGATTGCAGCGGAACTTCTACAAAAAACGGGCGGGCGATCCGGCGCACCGTGTTTTCCATCACCGTCCGCAAAACTGCTTCCAGCGCCTCGACCGAACGCCACTTTGGCAGGCTCAGCCGGAAGTCCGGTTTAAGGCGAATGGCCTCCGGGTCAAACACAAATGAAAATTCCAGCAGCATATTGACCGGGCTGCCCTCGCGGGTGATGATCTGCTCCAGCCGCATGGAAACGTTGACAGTGCGGGACTTGTCCCACAGCAGCCACACATCTTGCAGCGCCGATACGCGGCGGGGGCCGGGTGGCCGGTTTTCGGGTGCGTCCACCTGCTTGAACAGCTCTTGGACACCCTCGCGCCCGGCCTGCCCGCCCCTGTTCAGCAGTTCTTCGCGCATAAAGTCCGGCCCGCCGTAATCAAGGAAGTTGTCCAGCAGGTCGCCGGGCATCCCGGCATCCAGCAGTTTTTTAACCAGTTCTTTATCAACTTTCGGGCGCGGGCATTTCAGATATTCAATGTCCAGCCCTTTTTGCAGCAGGAAAATCTGCCCCGGTTTGATCTCGACGTGCCAGAACGGGATAAACAGGCTGATGAAACCCAGGATGTAAATTGTCAGCGTGCCGCCGGCCCACATCAACCCAATCTGCGGAAACCAGGGCGGCAGTATCAGCATCACGATCAGCCCGAAGGCGGCGAACAGCGCGGCGGTGGTGATCGCGCCCCACAGGGCGGTTTTGCCGCTGCCACCGTTCAGGATAAGCCAGATGCCCACGCAGACGACGATCAGGCCCAGGACGGTGAGCGCCAGCAGCGCCGGATGCAGCCGGGATGGCAGCAGGGCGAACAGCAGCATCCACACCGTCCAGCCCAGAATCCAGAAAAACAGCAGATAAGCCAGGATAGTCTTTCGATAACGCGAGTCCAGGGTATGCTGCCGGACGGCCTGTTTAATGCGCGCCAAAAAACGCGCGAAACCGTGCGCCAGCGGTCGCCCGCGCGCCCGACCAATTTCCACGCCTGCCGCGTCAATCATCGTCGGCATCAGTCCCACCCTCAGTCATAAAAATCATTTTTATTATAACACGCCTATCGCGCCGTTCCGGCAGCCTGTCGGGCAGCGCGGGCGCATCCGGGGAATGCCAATCGTCATCGAAGCGGCGGGTGAAAGCGCGCCCGCAGCCGTTATAATAAACCTGTCTGTTGTAATGAGTTAACGGTGCGGATCGAATGCGGAGCGTTCTGGCGATTTTGGCGGCATTTTTGACGGCGGTTCTCCCCGTCCAGGCCCAGCCCCCTGCGGCCCCCTGCGGTGTGGTGGATGCGATTGATCTCCCGATTGACGATTTGGTAAAAGGCTACGACGATTTTTCGCTTTACCGGCCTCGTTTTGGCGGCAACCATACCGGCATAGACATCGGCTTCGACCGCTGGGGCGACCCGGTGCGGGCAGCGGCGCGCGGGCGCGTCACCTATTCCGATATCGCCGGTTGGGATACCGAAAAAGGCGTCGTCATCGTGGAACATACCTTCCCGGACGGCAGCATCGCCTACAGCCTGTACGGCCATATGGAACAGACCGACGAGATATTTTTCCCGTCGGTGGGTAAATGTGTGGAGCGCGGCGAAATCCTGGGCGCAATCGGCTGGCCGTCGCGCGGGCGTCCGCACCTGCATTACGAAATCCGCGATTTTCTGCCGGACGACGGCGGGCCGGGTTATGTGACCGGCAACCCGCTGGCCGAAGGCTGGTACAACCCGCTGGACTTTACGGCGCTGTGGCGCGCCCGCCTGACGCCGGCTTTCGCCGGTTATGCCACCTTCGAGCTGGTGCCGAGCCTGCCGCCGGCGCGGCTGGACGACGGCCAGTACGTCATCGCCGGCAGCAATTTCATCGTCGGGGTCGCCCCGCCGGATTACACGCTCTGGCGGGTTGAAGCCGACGGCGTGGTGAACGGGCTGGCGGCGTTGCCGGGCAGCCGGGTGGTGGCGCACACCCGCAGCGGGCAGGTGGTGGTGTTGGAAAACGGGCGTTATGCGGCCATCTGGACGGTGCGCGGGCCGGACCTGCCTTTTGTGGCGCTGGGCGAAACGCTGGTTTTTGTGGCCGACGGCGGCGACCTGGCGGCCTTCGACGCGGCGGGCAGCCCCCTGTGGACGCTGCCGGGCGTCGGGACAGATCGAATCAGCCATTTTGAGGCCGACGGCCAGCACATCGCCTACGGCGCGCGCGCGGAGGGCGGCTTAGTCTGGCGGCTGGTGGACGCCGATGGACAGGTGCAGGTCGAACACCGGCTCGGCAGCGACGCGGTGATCGCGCCGGCGGGCGATGGAAGCTGGCTGGCGCTGGACGGCGCATCCCTGCTGCGCCTGACCGGGGCCGATATACAGCCGGTGGCGAAAGCCGGCCTGCCTGCCGGGCGCGCGGCGGCGCTGACCGCCGACCGGCTGGGCAACAGCTACGTTTACCTGGGCGACAGCGAAAGCACGCTGCTTTCATATACGGCGGACGGGGCGTTACGCTGGCGCATTTCGTACCCAGTCGGGCCGGCCTACCTGCCGCCCCTGCTGGAAACCGGCGGCGGCTGCTGGCTGTATACGCTGGACGTGGACGGCATGTTGAACGTTTTTAACGCGGCGGACGGCGCGCTGGTCGGGCAGGTGCAGCTTTATGCCGGCGGCACGGAACGCACCATGCCGGGCGCGCGGCTGCTGCGCGCCAACGGCGGTGAGCAGCTTGAGGTGGCCGCCGGATTTCTGACCACGCTGGTGCTGGACGGCACAAAACTGGGCGGCGACCCGGCAGCCTGCCTGCTGGGATAAATTTAGCCTTAAGGTACTAAGCAAAATAATCAATAACTCAATTATAGTGAGAGAAGGAATAACCCTAGCTCAAACAGGAGTTTTATACATGGGTATGGTTATGACTTCCTCTCCGAACGCCAAAAAATCATCTTCCGGCAGATCGTTTTTAGTGCTGTTTATCTTGTTACTGCTGTTCCTGGCGGCGGCCTTCCTGTTCATTTCGTCGCGCCCGGCAGAAAGCCCGGCAGCCACCCAGGATGAAGTGCTGTCGCAGCCGCCGGCAGGCGAGGCTGCCCCACCGTTGGTCGGCGCTGCCGGCTTCCAGATGCCCAGCGAGCCGCTGCTGGCCTGGGTGGGCAGCGGCGCCGCGCCCGGCAAACATTCGGCGCAGGCTCCGGGGCAGCTGGCGCTGGTGGCTGCGGACGGCAGCGCCACGCCCCTGCTGGACATTCCGCCGCAGACCAGCCGGCTTGTGCCATGCGGCGCTTCGTCCGACGGGGTGCTGCTGGCCTACTACATCGGCCTGGACAACGGCGCGCTGTACCTGATGCGCGGCGCGCAGTCCCCCGTGAAAGTGGACGACGTTCCGGCGCTGACCTGCCTGGGACCGGGGCAGGCCGTCTTCGCCGGAGATCGTCTGGCTTACATCGCTTACGAGTCGGGCGCTGCCCAGAGCGAATTCGCCGACGGTTTCCTGCGGGTGGTTAACACCAGCTCGCTGGAGCGGCTGTTCCGGGCGGAAAACGTCACCGCCTTCGACCTGAACGCCGACGGCGCGGCTTATATCAGCCTGTTCACCAACAACCGCAATGAGGCCGACGAGGCGGCGGTGGTGTGGTGGAACGGCAGCACCGAGCGCGAGGTCGTCACGCTGGTTCCGACCGGCGAGGGCTGCCGTTTCGTCAGCGGGCAGATCATCATCGCGCCGGATGGCCGTTTTGTGACCGTGATGGGCCAGCGGTGCAAAACCGGCGATACGCGCACGCAGTGGCAGCTTTACGTGGTAGACCCGGCGGCGGGCAGCGCCACCCTGGCCGCCAGCGACTTTCAGGCTGGGGCATTCGCGCCGTTCGCCGGCACCAATACGATCTTTTTCTCGCCAGATGGCAGCCGCGCCTACTTCACCGTGCCGGACGGCGTGACGGCCTACACCGCCGGCCTGAAGGCGATCAACCTGGCCGATCTGTCGGTATCCAACGTGATCGAAAAACAGGCCGTGATGCCCAACTTCGGCGGCGCGCCCAACGCCTTCCCGCAGCTTTCGCCGGATGCCCGCTGGCTGGCGATGGTCGTCACCACGCCGAACAACGAAAACACGCTCAACATCGTTGATCTCGCCAATCCGGGGGTGGCGCCGATCACGCTTTCGGCGGGCAGCCGGGGCGATGTGCTGTCCGCGATGGTCTTTACTGCCGACAGCGCGCGGCTGTTCGCGGTGGCGGGCGGCGTGGACTCCGCCGATAACTCGCTGTTCAGCGTAGACCTGGCGACCGGCAGCAGCAGCCGCCTCAGCCGAGGGCGTTTTGGGAACGGGCTGGCGGTGATCGGCTCGGTGGTCGCCGTCCCGGACTGGCAGATTCCCGATGACCCGAAAGAACCTGCCTACCTGAACATGGTCGTCATCAACGCCGACGGCGGTGAAAAAGCCACCTGGTTCACCGGCGCAGACATCGTGGACGGTAAAGTGACCAACCAGCGGTTCGCCTTCCCGCTGGCCTGGCGGCGGCCATAACGAATCAATATATCATGGGGCGGCCCAGCATGGCCGCCCCAAGCAGGGCTTTTCGCTAAAAATCGCAGCGCGGCAGCGCCGCCGGCGGCCCATCACCGCCGTTCGCCGGGATGCCGTTCACCCACAGCAGCGTCACGGTCGCCGACCACAGCTCGGCGGAATGCACGCGGCAGGGCAGCTCCAGCCGCGCTAAAAACGACTCGCCCAACCAGGCGCTTTCCAGGTGCAGCGTATCCTCATCCAGCGTGCGTTTCCACCAGTCGGGCGGGCCGAGTGCCAGCCACAGCTCGCCGAACCGGATGCGCGTCTGGATGCTGATGCTTTTGACGGTGTTAAAACTCACGCCCAGGCTGTCGTAGCCGGAACGCGCGTTCAGGGGCGGCTGCGCGCCGCTCCAGCGCCAGGTCAGCCAGCCGCTGCTGTTGCCCAGGTGAAACCGTTCGTCCAGGTTTTCGACCCAGGGATTAGCCCGCAGAAGCCGCCGCGCTGTGTCCAGGTCGGTTACATCGGGGCGGATGCCCTGCCAGCAGGGGGCGGGGCAGCCTGGGGGCGCTTGCAGGAAGGCGCGGATGGTTTCCGCCTGGAAGGGACGGGCGCGAATCAAAAGGATGGCGGCGGTCAAACCGGCCACCAGCGCCAGCGCCGACCTTAACAGCCGGGACATGATCCCTCAGCAGACCGACTCGTGAATCCAGCGGCGCAGATCATAATCGCTGAACTGTTCGCTCAACTCGACATAATATTGCAGCAGGACGGGTTTCTGCCAGAACTCGGCAGGCCGCAGCGGGCAGGACACGGTGATCTGGGCGGTGAAGGCTGCGCCGGGAAAGGCCGCATAATGGACGATGACCGGCCCGGCGGCGATAAAATCGCGCTCGACGCGAAACGTGCCGCTGGCGGGTTCGTCCAGCAGCAGCCACAGGCTGCCGAACGGGATGGTCGTTTGCACCCGCACGAAGCGCACCACATGATCGCGGATCCACAGCGCGCCGGAACTGCTGCCATCGAGCAGGCCGGGCTGCCCGCCGTTCCACTTCCAGCCGACGAAGCCGCGCCGGGTGGCGGCGAAATTTTCCGTCAGCAGCACGCGCTCCACCCAGGGATGCTGTTCCAGCCATTCAATAACCTGCCCGGTGGTCATGCTGCCGACCCGGATGCCCATAAAACAGGGTGGCGCGCAGCCTTCCGGCGGCAGCAAAAACGCGCGCAGGTCGCCGGCGTCGTAAGGCCGGGCGCGTATGATGCCGATGGCCGCCGCCAGCGACAGCGTGAAAATCAGGGCGGGAAACAGCAGGATGCGGGTCATAGGTCATAACACAACAGGCCAGTTTAGCTACTCTTGAGCGTACAACAAGCGCGCCATGCCTGTCAAACGCGGTAAAGGCACAAAAACGCCGGGCGCAGAGGATCATCTTCTCCGCGTTTTTGCGCCTTTGCGTTACGCTTGCTGCTTTTTTCACTTTACCCGCAGCGGGCGCATCCCGTTGAGCGTGACGGCCAGCGACATGCCCATATCGGCGAACACGGCCAGCCACATCGTCCCCAGGCCCGCCACCGCCAGCAGCATAAAAATCAGCTTCATGCCCAGGCTGAAGGCGATGTTCTGC
>QUBZ01000149.1 GCA_014338005.1 Chloroflexota bacterium
CGTCGTGGTGGCCGAAGGCGCGCAGCACGACGCCGAAGAACTGGACCAGTATTTCAAAGTGAACGAAAAGCAGTTGGGTTTTGAACTCCGCATCACCAAATTGGGACACATCCAGCGCGGTGGACAGCCTGGCGCCTTTGACCGCCTGCTGGCGACCCGGCTGGGCGCGGCAGCCATCCGCTGCCTGGAGCGCGGCGAGTACAACGTCCTGGTCGGGTTGAACAGGGGCGAAGTTACTACCACGCCGCTTTCTGAAGTAGTTTCCCACAAAAAAGAGATTGACCTGGATTTGCTGGAGCTGGCCCAGGAACTGGCGCGATAGCCAATTGAAGCCCTGAATATCGTTATATCTATCTGTAAGGAGCTAAACATGAAAATCGCTATTGTCACCGACGACGGCCAATCCATCAGCCGGCATTTTGGCCGCGCGCTGTCCTATCTGGTCTACACCATCGAAGATGGAGCGGTCATCCATCGGGAAGTCCGGGCTAAACCGAGCCACCACCACGCCGCTGAAGGCCATCATCACGATGAACACGAACATCATGAACATCACGGACATCATGAACATGGCCTCGGCACAGAAGCCGACTCCAAACATAACCAGATGCTGTCGCCCATTATGGACTGCGAGGCGGCCATTGTGCGCGGCATGGGGCGCGGCGCGTACCTCGCTTTTGAACAGGCCGGCATCCGGGCATACATCACGACCATCGAAAACCCTGATGAAGCCGTTCGTGCCTACCTGGATGGCACGCTCACCAATCATCTCGAAAAGCTGCATTAGCAGCCCTGCGGCGTTCACCCTTGAAATTAACGCCGCCTGTAATACAATGAATTTATCAGGGGCGTGAAATAGTCTCGATGCGGAGGTTGGGCCGGGCAGTAGCGAGAAGGCGCATCGGTCAAACGTGAAAACCGGCTGTTAACGACTTCGCAGACGGGGTGGCGGAACCCCCACGTCCACAGGCAGCACAAAGTCCCTTCGTTCGTGCAAGGGGCTTTTGATTCTGGTTTATCTTCTAATGGCGGCGTTCGATCTCCGGCACCATCGCCCGGTGGCGTTCAACCAGCGCCGCCAGGTGATACAGCAGCCGGTTGATATGCTCCGGCTGGCTGTGTTTGCCCAGCACAAAACGCATCTGCCCCATCAGCCGGTCGGGGTCTATGCCCATCGCCACCAGCACGTGGCTTGGCTCCTGCTGGCCGGTCGTGCAGGCGCTTCCTCCGCTGGCCTGGATGCCAACTTCGTTCAAGTCCAGCAAAATCGAATCGCCGTTCAGCCCCTTCATGGCGAAGCTGGTATGCCCCGGCAGGCGCTCGGTCGGGTGTCCCGTCAGCGCCGCCTCTGGGATGGTTGCCAGCACATGTGCGATCAGCATATCGCGCAGGGCAGCCAGGCGGGCGGCGGTTTCTGCGCGTTCGGCTTCGGCCAGCCGCAGCGCCTCTGCCAGCCCCACGATCAGCGCGACCGGTTCGGTTCCGCTGCGGCGGTGCGACTGCTGCCCACCGCCGACCATCTGCGCTTGAAGCGGCACGGCGCGCCGCACATACAGCAGGCCGATGCCCTTCGGGCCATAAAACTTGTGCGCCGAAAGACTCATCAGGTCAGCATTAAGAGCCTTCACATCCAGCGGCAGACTGCCGGGAGCCTGCACTGCGTCGGTATGGAACGGAATACGCCGCTCGCGTAGTGCCGCGCCGATTTCCGGGATCGGGTTCACGCTGCCGACTTCGTTGTTGGCGTAAATCACACTCGCCAGTATCGTATCGTCGCGCACGGCCTCCATCACCTGCCCGGCAGTCACGCGGCCAAATTCATCCACCGGCAGAAAAGTCACTTCAAAACCGTCATCGGCCAGTTCTTTCGCCACATCCAGGACGGCATGGTGTTCAGCCGCCGTCGTGATGATATGGCTGCCCCGGCCACGCGCCCGCATCGCCCGCGCCACGCCTTTCAGCGCAAGGTTGTCGCTCTCCGTGCCGCCGCTGGTGAAGACGATCTCGGCAGGCGAGCAGTTTAATACCACAGCGGCGGTTTCGCGCGCTGTGTCCAGCGCCAGTTTCGCGGTTTTACCGGCCCGGTGCAGGCTGGACGGGTTGCCGAACTGCGCCGTCCAGTACGGCATCATTGCTTCGACGACACGCGGGTCGGTCGGTGTCGTCGCGCTGTGGTCGAGATAAATAAAATCCGGGTTCATCGTTATACCCTCATCGGCTCATCCGGCTGGCGGGCATTTCGGTCATCGGCGGCACGGAGGCCGCGTCGGCGCGGTAATGCGCCCCCCGGCTGACGCGGTTGCGCTGCGCCGAAAAGGTGACGATACGCGCCACCTGCACAGCGTTACGCAGCCCCACCAGGGCATCGTTCAGCCGCTGGCTGCGATAAAATTCCTCGATTTCGTGCCACAAATGGCGCAGTTCGCGCTCGGCGCGGGCCAGGCGTTCCGCCGTCCGCACCAGTCCCACGTAATGCCACATCACGTTTTTGATCGTGGTCATGTCCACTTCGATCAAGGCCGGGTCCGGCTCGCTGTCGCCCCGGTAAACCCATCCCGGCACGCGGGCATCATCCACCGGGTCACGCCGCCGGGGCAGGATATGGCGCGCCGCCCGGTCGCCCCAGACCAACCCCTCCAGCAGGCTGGTGCTTGCCAGCCGGTTCGCGCCGTGCAGCCCGGTGCAGCTTACTTCGCCGACCGCATACAATCCTTCCAGGCTAGTCTGCCCCCGTTCATCGGTCAGAATGCCGCCGCAGAAATAATGCGCGGCAGGCACAACCGGAATCAGGTCGCGCGTCACATCCAACCCGTACTGGGCGCAGTTGGCCGCCAGCAGCGGAAAACGGCTGCGGATAAAATCGGCGGGGTGTTTGCTGGCGATGTCCAGGTAGACGTGTTCGTAACCGTGTTCCAACATCTGGGTATGGATGGCGCGCGCCACCACATCGCGCGGCGCCAAATCCTTCCATTCCGGCGCGTAATCGGCCATAAATGGGCGGCCATCCGGCGTCAGCAGCACCGCGCCTTCGCCGCGCACAGCCTCGCTGATGAGCAGGTTCGGCGCACCCCGCACGCTGAGCGTAGTCGGGTGAAACTGCACGTATTCGGCGTTAACGACCCGCGCCCCGGCGCGCCAGGCCATCGCCAGCCCATCGCCGCGTGCGCCCTTTGGATTGCTGGTGTTGCGGAAAATCTGTCCCAGCCCGCCGGTCGCCAGAACGGTCTGCCCGGCCAGAACGCGGTTCACTTCTCCGGTTTTCCGGTTCAGCACATACGCGCCATGACAGGTGATCGGCCCGTAAACCGCCAACGGGTCAAGCGCGTGATGCGGAAAAGTAATCAGGTCAACCGCCGTATGGTGGGTCAGCAGCGTGACATTAGGGCGCTCGGCCAGCGTTTTTAACATCCCATTGATGATGGCCGCGCCGGTCTGGTCGCCGACGTGCAGAATCCGCCGGGTGCTGTGCGCGCCTTCCAACCCGTAGACCAGTTCGCCGTCGTCGGTGTGGTCGAAACGCACGCCGCAGCGTTCGATCAACACGGCGCGCACCAGTTCCGGCCCTTCTTCCGCCAGGATACGCGCCATATGGGGCGAACTCAGCCCCGCCCCGGCCTCCAAAATATCCCGCACCAGCAGATCGGGTGAATCATCCAGGCCGCGCGTGACGATGCCGCCCTGCGCCCAGGTCGAAGCCGTGTCGGAAGCCTCGGCAGCGCGGGTAATGACAATGACATCATGCGCCGGATCATCGCTCAGGCGCAAAGCCGCTGCCGCCCCGGCGATGCCGCAGCCGATAATGAGTGTGTGCGTGCGAAGATTGTTCATTCCATTTCGCTACTTCGGTATGGCAAGCATCCGGTCGAGCGCCAATCTGGCATTTCGGCGGATGTCCGGCGGTACGGTAATCGGGTTAATGACGCGGCCTGCCACCAGATTTTCCAGCACGTTCGCCAGGTCAATCGGGCTGATGCGGTACATGGTACTGCACAGGCACGAAAACGGCGACAGCGATTCCACCATTTTGTCCGGGTGAGCATTCTTCAGCCGGTTGACCAGATGAATTTCTGTGCCGACAGCCCATTTGCTGCCCGGCTGCGCGTTTTCCACCATTTTGATGATGTAAGCCGTCGAGCCGATATAATCGGCTTTGTCCACCACCTCCATCGCGCATTCAGGATGCACCAGGATATGAACATCGGGATGATGACGCCGCCACAGATCAACATGCTCCGGGCGGAACTGCTGGTGAACGCTGCAATGCCCCTGCCACAGAATAATCCGCGCGCCGCGAATCTGGCCGTCGGTCAGGCCGCCGTAGGGTTTGAAGGGATTCCACAGCACCATCTGTTCCAGGGGTAAACCCATCTGTTTGCCCGTGTTGCGCCCCAGGTGTTGGTCAGGGAAGAAAAACACCTTCTCGCGCTGCGCGAAAGCCCACTCCAGTGCGCCGCGCGCGTTCGACGATGTACAGACCGTCCCGCCGTTTTCACCTACGAACGCCTTCAGGTCGGCGCTGCTGTTCATATAGGTGATCGGCGTGATGACGCTGCCAGGGTCGGCGCCCAGCACGTCTTCGAGTTCCGCCCAGGCGGTTAACACCTGTTCCAGGTTTGCCATATCGGCCATGCTGCACCCGGCCTGCATGTTCGGCAGAATCACGGTCTGGTCGTCGCGCCCCAGGATGACGGCGCTTTCCGCCATGAAGTGAACGCCCGCGAACACGATATATTTAGCGGCCACCTTCGCGCCTTCCTGGCTTAGCTGGTAGCTGTCGCCCTGAAAATCGGCAAACTGTATCACTTCATCGCGCTGGTAATGGTGTCCCAGGATGACGACCTGTTCGCCCAGAACGCGCCGCGCCGCCCGGATGCGTTCGATGGCCGCCCGTTCCTGTTCGATCAAAGTTTCATCACCGGCCATAACTACGGGTGGCATCATATTTTCCATCATTGACATTGACTCCTCTACATCACACCCGCGTGATTTTCATAGATAGATCGAGCGCCGGAGCGGAATGAGTGAGCGCGCCGACGCTGATAAAATCCACGCCGGTCTCGGCGACTGCCCGCGCCCGTTCGAGACTCATATTGCCGGAGGCCTCCAGCGGCACGCGCCCCGCCGCCAACTGTACGGCAGCCCGCATCTGTTCTTCATCCATGTTGTCCAGCAGGATGCGGTCTACACCCAGCGACAGCGCCTCGCGCAGCTCCTCCAGCGTGCGTACCTCGACCTCGATCGGCGTATTGTGGGCGGGCAAATAGGCGCGCGCTGCGTTCACCGCCGGCGTGATGCCCCCCGCTCCATCAATGTGATTGTCCTTCACCAGCACCATATCGTACAGGCCGATGCGGTGATTCCGCCCGCCGCCCATCCGCACGGCGTACTTTTCCAGCGACCGCCAGCCCGGCGTCGTTTTGCGCGTGTCCAGGATGACCGCCTGTGTGCCTTCTACAGCGGCCACGAACCGCGCCGTCAGGGTGGCGATTCCGCTGAGGCGCTGGACGAAATTAAGGGCGACTCGTTCCCCGGTCAGCACCGAGCGTCCGGGGCCGGTCACTTCGGCGGCGACCGTCCCGGCAGCGACTCGCTCGCCATCCTGGGCATAAAACGATACGGTCACGTTCGGGTCTACCTGGCGGTAAACCATCTCAACCAGCGGCAGGCCGGCCAGCACGCCGACGGCTTTCGCCCGCAAATGCCCGCACAAACGAATATTAGCGGGAATCGTCGCCAGCGAAGTGATGTCGCCGCGCTCGCCCAGGTCTTCGGCCAGCGCCATTTTGATAAGCTGTTCGGCTGCGGACTGCTCAAACATGGTTATATCGGAGAAGGCAAAAGCCCTCTCCGCCTTTTTTACCCGCTCAATTTATTATAATCATAAGAGATAATAGGAGCGTGAGCAACAGCTCAACCGCTCCTATAACACGCCATCAGTCGAGTTTCTCCAACGGCTGCGGACGCTGGCCGAACGTCACGGACGGCCCGGCGCTCGGCGCGGCCCAGCGAACGGCGTTAACGATCACCCGCAGCACTTCCGGTTGGTAGTAAGTTGGGTGGGTTTCGTGGCCGGGGCGGAAGTAGAAGATTTTGCCGCGCCCGCGTGTATAACAGCACCCGCTGCGGAACACCTCGCCGCCCTGGAACCAGCTTACAAACACCAGTTCATCCGGCGCCGGCACATCAAAAAATTCGCCATACATCTCCTCATGCGGAATCTCGAAGTATTCCCCCAAACCCTCGGCAATCGGGTGTCCCGGCGATACCACCCAGATGCGCTCGCGTTCGTTAGCTTCGCGCCATTTCAGGTTGCAGCTTGTTCCCATCAGCCGTTTGAAGATTTTCGAGAAATGCCCCGAATGCAGCACGATCAACCCCATGCCTTCCAGCACGCGCCGCTGAACCCGGTCAACAATGGCATCCTGCACATCGTCATGTGCCATGTGTCCCCACCAGATCAGCACGTCGGTTTCGGCCAGCACCGTTTCCGTCAGGCCGTGTTCGGGTTCGTCCAGCGTGGCCGCGTGCGCCTGCATCCCTTGATCGCGCAAGAAGCTGACAATCGGCTGGTGCAGCCCTTCCGGGTAGACCTGCCGCACTTTATCATGGGTTTTTTCGTGGCGGCCTTCATTCCACACTGTCACGCGCAGAGTCATGTTATACATCCTTTGATGACCAGAAGCACCAGAGGGGCGATTGTAGCGCGATTGGTGACAGAAAGCATGTGGATAACCGCTCTCATACAGGTTACACTAGAAAAAACGCCTTTCGATCGTTCACATCAACCAAATTTAGAGGAGTTCTCAATCATTATGGCTCGTATACGCACGCTGATTATGGGCGCAGCCGGGCGCGACTTCCACAACTTTAACACCTTCTTCCGCGACAACGAACAATATGAAATCGTCGCTTTCACCGCCACGCAAATCCCCGGCATCGAAGGCCGGCTTTACCCCGCCGAGCTGGCCGGCAGACTGTATCCCCAGGGCATCCCGATTTATGATGAGCGCGATCTGCTCAATCTGATTCAGGAGCGGCAGATCGAACAGGTCATCTTCGCCTACAGCGACATCTCTCACGAATATGTGATGCACAAGGCGTCGCAGGTGCTGGCCGCCGGGGCGGACTTCCGGCTGATGGGTACGGCTGCCACCCAGGTCAAAAGCAGCAAGCCGGTCGTATCGGTCTGCGCGGTGCGTACCGGCAGCGGCAAGAGCCAGACTTCGCGCTTCGTTGTCGCCGCTTTGCAGTCGTTCGGCCACCGCGTCGTGGCCGTGCGCCATCCTATGCCCTACGGCAATCTGGTCGCGCAGTCGGTACAGCGGTTCGCCGAGTATGACGACCTGGATGAATACGAATGTACTATCGAGGAGCGCGAAGAATACGAGCCGTACATTGACCGGGGCGCGGTCATCTACGCGGGCGTGGATTACGGCGCGATTTTGAAAAAAGCCGAAGAAGAAGCCGATGTAATCGTCTGGGACGGCGGCAACAACGACCTGCCCTTCTACCACCCCGACCTGCATATCGTCGTCGCAGACCCGCACCGCCCCGGCCACGAGATCGCCTACCATCCCGGCGAGGCCAACCTGCGTTCAGCCGATATAGTCCTCATCAACAAAGTAGATACCGCCGACTATGCGAATATCCGCAAAGTGCGCGAAAATATCCAGGCCGCCAACCCTGATGCGGTCATTCTGGAAGCCGCTTCGCCGCTGTTCGTGGATAACCCCGCCGCCATTCGCGGCAGGCGCGTGCTGGTGGTGGAGGACGGCCCGACGCTGACTCATGGCGAAATGGCTTACGGTGCGGGCGTCATCGCGGCGCAGCGTTTTGGCGCGGCGGAAATTATTGATCCCCGCCCCTTCGCCGTCGGCTCGATTGTGGACACCTACAATAAATATCCCACCACCGGCCATGTGCTGCCGGCGATGGGTTATGGCGCGAAACAGATGGCCGAACTGGAACAGACCATCAACAATGCCGACGCCGATCTGGTCATCGTCGCCACGCCGATTGACCTGCGGCGGGTCATCAAAATCAAACTGCCGATGGAGCGCGTCCGCTACGAACTCCAGGTAGTCGGCACGCCGACCCTGGAAGACCTGCTGCGCGAAAAATTCGGCTGATCGAACGGCAGCCAGTCATATCTGCAAACGCTGTTACTTCCCAGGAAAGCCGCGCGCTGCTCCCCGCTCCCCTGAATTCGGGGGAGCAGGGGTTTCCTCTAATACGAGGTTTCCATATCAAAAATGCCGTTTTCTTTGGCCCGGTGCAGCGCCCATCGGTAAAAGAACCACGAGAACACCAGCAGTAACAGCGTG
>QUBZ01000150.1 GCA_014338005.1 Chloroflexota bacterium
GCAGCCGCCGCGCGCCCCGTGTGGTGAAAATCGTCGGCGACCCCGGCTGGGAACGCGCCATCCGCAAGGGCTGGATTCCGCCCACCGAAGATATTGATGCCTTCCAGTCCCGGCGGTACAGCCCGACCGTGAGCATCCAGCAGGATAACCGCGCCCGGCAGGTGCGGAGCATGGACGGGGTAATCGTGCCGAGCGCCTACCTTAGAAATATAGTGGCGGGGTGGGGGGTGGACGAGGCGAAAATCCGCGTTATTTACAATGCCCTGCCGCCGGAAGCAGCGGGCAGCGAAACCCCGCCCACGCAGGCCGAAACGCGGGCGCGCCTGGGGCTGGACGACGGCCCGCTGCTGCTGACCGCCGCGCGGCTGACACCCTGGAAAGGCGTGGATCATCTGATAACGGCGCTGTGCCGCGTGCCGGACGTGCGCCTGCTGGTGGCCGGGGACGGCGACCAGCTTGAGGCGCTGCGGGCGCAGGCGCGCGATGGGGGAGTGTCCGGGCGCGTGGTTTTCCTGGGCAAAGTTCCCCGCGAGCAAATGGCGCTGTACATGAAGGCCGCCGATTATCTGGCGCTGTATTCCGGCTACGAGGGCCTTTCGCATACGCTGCTGGAAAGCCTGCGCGCCGGCACGCCGGTGATCGCCAGCGACAAGGGCGGCAACCCGGAGGTCGTGCGGCATGGCGTTAACGGCCTGCTGGTTCCGTATATCAACGTCGAGGCGCTGGCGGCGGCGCTGGCCGAAGCCTTCCGCCCCGGACGGCGCGCCGAACTGGCCGCGCAAACGGGCGTCGGCATGGAACGTTTCGACTTCCGCGCGATGGTGGCACAGACGGACGCTGCCCTGCGCGCCTACCTGGGATGAAGCAGAAAAGCGTAACGCAAAGATGCAGAAATTCAGAGGCACAGAAAGATTTTTCGCTGAACCTCTGTGCCTTTGAGTCTCTGGGTTAAGTCTTTTCGCCGTTTACACCGAGCGTGCCAGATAGCGCCCCTGGCCGGGCCGCCCGTAAAACTGGCCGTCCTGCGCCAGCACCGCGCCGCGCTGGATGGTCACAACCGGCCAGCCGCGCAGGTCGAGGCCGTCGTAAGGCGTCCAGTCCACGTTTTCGTGCAGCCGGTCGGTCGAAAGCCGCACGGGTTTTTCCGGGTCAAAAATGACCAGATCGGCATCGAAACCAACGGCGATCTGCCCCTTGCGCGCCAGATGATGCAGCCGCGCCGGGGTCGTGCAGCACACATCCACCCAGCGTTCCGGGCTGAAGTGACCGGCGCGCACGCCGAAGGTGTACAGCAGGGCGAAACGCGCTTCGATCGAAGGCACGCCGCCGGGGATGCGGCTGAAGTCGTCCAGGCCGCGCGCTTTCTGCTCCCTGGTGAAGGGACAGTGATCGGTCGTCACCAGCTGTAGATGGTCGTTCGCCAGCGCCTTCCACAAAACCTGCTGGTCGGCCTCGGTTCGCAGCGGCGGCGCGCACACCGGCAGCGCCCCCTGGATGCCGGGTGCGTCGTAGGCGGCTTCGGTCAGCAGCAAATACTGCGGGCAGGTTTCGCCGTAGACCGGCAGGCCGCGCGCCCGCGCCGCCGCCACCCGTTCGACCACCTGCCGGCAGCCGATGTGAAAGATATGCACCGGCAGCCCCACCCATTCGGCCAGGGTTATTACGCGCTCGGCGGCTTCGCCTTCCAGCAGGGCAGGGCGGCAGCGCGGAAACCAGCGCGCTTCGGTTAACCCGGCTTCGCGGCGGCGGTTCACCAGCGTGGTGATGGCATCCCAGTTTTCGGCATGGACGACCGGCAGGCCGCCCACGTCACGGATGGCTTCCAGAGCTTGCAGCAGTTCGCCGTCCTTCAGGCAGTAGCCGTAAGCCATGTACAGTTTATAGGTGGTGATGCCGGCGGCCCTCATCACCGCCGGGAGCTGGCCGAGCTGTGGAATCTGCGCCGGGCCAAGCGCCATATGCAGGGCGTAGTCAATCACCGTCTGCGGGTCGGCCTCGGCGCGGCGCTGTTCGTAGGCCTGCATCAGCGATTCATCCGCTTCGGGATGCACAAAATCTATGATCGTGGTTGTGCCGCCGAAGGCCGCCGCCCGCGTGCCGGTGAACCAGTCGTCCGATGAAACCAGGCCGCCGCCCAGGTCAAGCGACAGATGCACGTGAACATCCACCGCGCCGGGCGTGACCAGCTTGCCCGCCGCGTTTATCACCCGCGCGCCGGACAGCCCTTCGCCGATCGCGGCGATACGTTCGCCCCGGATGCCGATGTCGGCCTGATAGGTCGCCTCGGCGGTGATGATCGTGCCGTTCTGGATGACGAGATCGTAAGTCATATTTTTGAGTTCCGAGTTCTGAGCGCCGAGTTATGAGTAGGGGCGTAAGGCCTTGCGCCCCGCAAAATTTTGTTTGATTATACCGCGCGGCGGCCATCTTCTCGCCACTCGAACGGCAGCAGCGCCAGCGGTTGGCCGCCGCCGATGAGCGCGAACGTTTTCAGCAGATCGTCCAGCATGGCGGCGGGGCTGGCCGCCACCTGCGGCGGCAGCGGTTCGGTTTTGCCGCGCACCAGGCACACCGGCGCGTCGTCCGGCAGGTTCGCCAGGACGCGGGCTTTGGCGATGGCCGCGTGAATATCGCCCAGTTCGTCCACCAATCCACGCTCCAACGCCTGCGCGCCCGTCCACACGCGCCCGCCGCCGACGGCCTCCACCGCTTCCGGCGTCAAACGGCGTCCGGCAGCGACCGACGCCACGAACCGGCTGTAGTGGTGGCGAACGCCCCGCAGGATGCGCTCGCGCTGGGCTTCGGTGTAGGGCGTGAAGTCGCTGAAGATGGCCGCGTTGTCCCCGCGCACGAACTCGTAGCGGTGGATATGCAGCCGCTCCCACAGGCCGTTGGTGACGGCTTTGGCGCTGATGACGCCGATAGAGCCGGTGAGGGTGGCCGGCTGGGCGAAAATCCACCGGGCGGGCGCGGCGATCATATAACCGCCGGAAGCGGCCACGCCGTTCATGCAGGCTACCAGCGGGCGATCAACCGCCAGTTCGGTCAGGGCGGCGGTCATGGCCTCGGCGGTGATGGCCGCGCCGCCGCCGCTGTCTATCAGCAGCACGACGGCGGCGGCCCGTTTGTTTTTCATCAGGGCGCGCACCTGCCGCACCACTGTGATGTCCCCGGCACGCTCCCCGCCGATGAACGGAATCGGCACGTCTGCCGGCAGGCTGCCGCTTTCGCCGGGGATCATCAGGCCGCCGACGCGCAAAATCGCCACGCAGCGGTCGGCGCGCGGGCGGGGTTTGCGGTACAGCGCCTTCTGTGCTTTATCGCCGGTCAGGATGTGCGGGCTGTCCAGCCGTTTCCGCAGGGCTTCTTCGGTTAACACGGCGTCCACGTAACCGGCGGCCAGGGCTTCCTCATCCAGGTAGGGTGCGCCGTCAATCATGGCGCGGACGGCCTCCGGCGTTAAACCGCGCCCTTCCGCGATGCCCTGCACGAAGATGTCGTACTGCGAATCCAGCAGCCATTCAAGCTGTTCGCGGCCTTCAGGCGAAGGGGCGGCGCGGGTGAAGCGGTCGAACGCGCCCTTGTAAGGCGAAATCGCCACGCTGTCGAGGCCGATGCCCACCACGTCCAGCGCATCTTTTAAAAACACCGCTTCGGCGCGCAGGCCGGTTGTCACCAGTTCGCCGCCCGGCTGGATGATGATTTCGTCGGCGGCGCTGGCAACGTAGTACAGCCGGTTATCGTATAGCTGAGCATAGCAGATGACCCGCTTGCCGCACCCACGCAGCCGTTGGATGCTGCCGCGCAGGGTTTGCAGGTCGGCCAGGGACATATTCAGCCCGCGCAGGTGCAGGATGACGGCTTTCGGGCGCGGGTCGTCGCCGATGCGCCGGAACAGCCGTTCCACTTCCAACAGGCTGAAGGGCGGCGCGCCCAGCAGCCGCCGCTGAATCCAGCCGCGCGGCTCCGGCAAAACGGGCATTTCCGCCGGTAAGGTGAGCAGGATATAGTCAATTTTGCGGAACGCGCGCCGGCGGTTATCCACCGCCAGCCACAGGCGGCTGAACGCGCGCGCCGGGTTGAGCGCCGCAAGGATTTTCCGAATTATTTGACGCATTGTATCACCCTATAGACTTGATCTATCAAAGTCGTAATATAATAACGTGAGCCGCAGTGGGCGAAAACATCTCATGGCAGCGAGCAGCCTTGCAAAAACAAGGGGTTTAAGCCTCTTATCTTTTCTACCGGTGTTCTGGATATGTCGCCGCCGATGTGGAATTCCCTGCTGTCGTGACGATGCGGTGTGATGGAGAACCGTAATTGTTAATCCTTGTGTCTGATTTTCCCCCGGCACGCGCAGTTTACAAAGTCTGGCGCTGGCTAACCGCGCCATCACCCGCTCTCAAAGACCCCACCGACCGCCGGCGGGCACAACTTTTATCGGCTGTTTTGGTGCTGCTGATTCCCCTGGCGCTGGTTTTAGTGGCCTTGCCGAATCTGGCCGCCAGCGTTATCCCATTGGCACAGCATCCCCATACGGCGGTCGTCATTTGCAGTCTGGCTGCCGCCACGGCGATATACGGTTTAAGCCGGACGCGCTATTATAAAACGGCGGCGCTGGCGGCCGTTTTCACTGCTTCCTCGGTGGTGTTGGTGGCGGCAGCGACCGATCCCAACCCAACCTATATTGAAGCGGCTATTTACCCGGCTGCCCCGCTGCTGCTTAGCAGTTTTTTGCTGTCTTTGCCGCTGACGGCGCTGGTAGCCGTTTTGCAGATCGCTGGCCTCATCCTTGTGTCGTTTTTTTATCAAACGCCGGGTGCTGCGGATAACCTGCTGCCGCTGGTAGGTTTCCACATCGTAATGTCGGTGCTGATTTTGCTGATTTCGCACTATCGCAATCTGCTGGAACGCGACCGGCGCGAACAGTTGGAGCGGCGCGTGCAGGAACGCACCGCCGAACTGTCCGAAGTGAACGCGCACCTGCGCCGGCAGATGGCCGAACGCGAGCAAACCGACGCCGCGCTGACCGAAGAACGCAACCTGCTGCACGCGCTGATCGAGAATATCCCCGATCTGGTGTTCGTGCTGGACACCAACTGCCGCTATATCCTGGACAACGCAGCCCACCGCGAGTATATCGGCGTTAGCAGCCTGGCCGATGTGATCGGTAAGGGCGGCAGCGACTTCTTCCCGCCGGAGGAAGCGGCGCAGTTTTATGCCGAGGAGCGCACCATCATTGAATCCGGCCAGCCGATGTTGAATATCGAAGCGCGTTATACCGATCTGAAGGGGGGGAAACACTTCGGCCTAACTAGCAAAATCCCCTTCCGCGACAGCCAGGGCAATATTATCGGTCTGGTGGGGATTGTGCGGGACATCACCGAACTTAAAGAGGCCGAGAACCGGCTGCGAGAAGCCTACAGCGAGGCCGAGCGCCGTATGACCGAACAGACGCTGGAGCTGTCACAAGCATATGCCCGGCTGTGGTATCAGGCCAACCTGCTGGAGAATGTTTCCGACGCAATCATTGCAATGGATATGGATTTCGTCATCCAGAGCTGGAACCGCGCGGCGGAGATGATTTACGGCTGGCTGGCAGACGAGGCCATCGGCAGGCCGTTCAAGGAAGTGGTCGAAGCCCGCACCGGCGCAGCGGAACGGGAAACCTGGCGGCGCGCCCTGCGGGAACACGGTGATTGGCATGGCGAGGTCGAACATTACCGCCGCGATGGCCGCCCGGTTTGGGTGCTGGCGTCCACTACGTTTATCCGCAACCACGATGGCTACCCAACCGGGTATGTCACCGTCAACCGGGACATCACGGACTACAAAAAAGCGCAGCTTGCCGAACGCCAGCAGCGGCTGCTGGCCGAGGCCCTGCGCGACACGGCAGCCGCCATCAACAGCACACTGGATGTTCAGGAAGTGCTGAGCCGAATTTTTACCCATATCGGGCGCATCGTGCCATGTGATTCCGCCAGCGTATCGCTGATCGAAGATGGCCGGGCGCGCGTGGTTTCGTTCTGGGAACAGGAGGCCGGAAAACTGGCCGAGCATATCCGTTCGGTCGGGCTGGTGATTGCCGAAACGCCTTCGCTGGCGCGGATGATTGAAACCGGAAAGCCGGTTATCGTCAATGATACGAACACCGACCCGCTGTGGGTGAGCTTGCCCAATACGGCCTGGTCAGGATCGTATATCGGCGCGCCGATCCGCGTGGACGGGCAGGTGATCGGCTTCCTGAATGTGAACAGCTACCGCGCGCACACCTTTACTGGCGATCATGCGGAACGGCTGACGGCATTTGCGGAACAGGTCGCCATCGCCATCCGTAACGCCCGGATGTATGAAACGGTTCGGCATCATGCCGATGATCTGGCGCAGCGGGTGGCGGAACGCACCGCCGAACTGGAGCGCGAGCGCGCGCAGCTTCAGATCATCCTGGACTCGATGGATGAAGGTGTCATCAGCAGCAGACTGGACGAAAACCAGACCTTTCATCCCCGGTACATCAATCGCGCACTGACCCGGCTGCTGGGTTACGAACTCGCAGACTGGCACGAGCGGCTGATTATGGATTTTGTAATCGCCCAGGACGAAGGCGAAAACCTTTATCAGCAGGCTTTCATGGCGCTGACGGAAAAGGGATGGTGGGAAAGCGAGGTTAAAATCCGGCGGAAGGATGGCTCGGCGCTGGATGCCAGCATCCATACCGTGCGCGTCAACAATGCCGAGGGCTTGTTCGTCGGCGTGGTCACGTTCGTTCGAGACATCAGCCGGGAAAAGGCGCTGCAAGAGCAGCAGTCGCGGTTTGTCGCCAATGCTTCTCACGAACTGCGGACGCCGATCACCAATCTGATGACGCGCCTGTGGCTGCTGCGGATGCAGCCCGAACGGCTGGATGAACACCTGGTCGTGCTGGATGAAGTCGCCAACCGGATGCGGCGGCTGGTCGAAGACCTGCTGGATATATCGCGTTTTGAGCGCGGCATCATCCCCCTGGAACGCCAGACGATGGATGTGCGGCAGGCGGCGCTGGAAGTGCTGCGGCTTCAGACGCCGGAAGCGGAGCAGAAAGCCGTACAGTTGGTCGGCGACCTGCCGGAAACGCCGCTGTTTATCCGGGGCGACCCGCAGCGGATTTACCAGGTCATCACCAATCTGGTGATAAACGCTATCAATTACACCCCGGAGGGCGGAACAGTTTTGGTAAAGACGACCGTCGAAAACGACTCCGCGTCCGGCGGCAGGAATGTTATCATACAGGTGCAGGATACCGGCGTCGGCATCGCCCCGGAACACCTGGTTAACCTGTTCCGCCCCTTTTACCGGGCCGGGGAGCAGGGCAAAGGCGCGGGATTGGGACTGACGATTGCCAAAGAGATCGTCGAAATGCACAGCGGGCAGATTTCGGTCGAAAGCGAGGTCGGAAAAGGCACGTGTTTCCGCGTGCGGCTGGCGCTGGAGAATACACATCTGGTTAACGGATAAAACGTAAGGTAAAATAAATATGCGTGCAGTTGGAATTGTGAACTTTGTGATAAATCCGTGAGCGCCGGAGGAAAGCCATGTCCGAAAACGAGCAGAATGACGAACGCACCGAAATCGTCAATCCGATTGCCAATGCCCTCAGTCGGGTTCTGGACCGCAAAGCCGCCCGGCCACATGATCTGTACCGGCTGGCTGTGATCGTTGAGGGCATCCTGGATTCGCTGGATGACCCGGAGGCTCTGCAAACGATTCGCGGTGAACTGCGCGCTCTGGTCAGAGAGCTGTCGCAGGCGATGGTTCACGATCAACCCAAGTAGAGCATTTATGCCGGTTATTGACGAAACCAAACAGGCCGAAGTTGACCCGCTGGAACATACGCCCCTGCATACGCTGCTGGTGGCGACCAACCGCCTTCAATCGCTGCCGACCGTGCTGGTCGTGCTGGCGCTGCTGTTTAACGGCGCGCTGGTGGCGCTGGCAGCTGCCGCCTATACGCTGGACGCTGCCGCGCTGACCGTGATCGGGTACGCGGTGGCTGCCGCCGCGAACTGGCTGCTGCTGGCGCTGCTGCCGCGCACAGGCCGCAGCTACGGCCCGGATAAACCCTCGGCGCTGGCGCTGTCGGCGCTGTTCGCGCTGCTGTTATGCGCGCTGGCGCTGCTGCGCGCGCCCTGGTGGTTGGGGTGGGGGATGCTGGCCGCTGCTACCGCCATCGTGTTTTATTCGACCTGGATAGAGCCGTTCCGCTTGGGTGTAACCCGCCAGAGTTATACGACCGCGCGCTGGCAGAACGGCGCGCCGCCCCTGCGCCTGCTGCAAG
>QUBZ01000151.1 GCA_014338005.1 Chloroflexota bacterium
CCTGCCGAATATGAAGCGGACTGGTGGGCCAACCAGCCTGTACCGGTGTTAAAATAAGCTAAGCCGATTTGGTGTCCAACTTTTTGGGGTCACTACAATTCCGATCTCAAAGTTAATCAAAATGATTTAATTTCAGGCACGATATATTCTGGGCCTTATGAGGGTTATTCCGATGAAGAATTAGAGGAAGTGATAAAGGAGTATTATTTCTATTCTCAATACAGAGTCTTCAGAAAACTCGACCTTTCTGACACGGAAAAATTATTGTTGGAAATCAATTCTCCTTCTACAAACTCTCGAACCAATGTTTTTGAAGGTCTTTTAGTACACTACCGTCAACTAGACGAAACGTTGAAACTTCCGCCTGGCACCTGCAAACGTTTGTTAAAGCAGGTCGCATTAAAGTATGGGTTGGTTCCGATTATCGAAAATGATTTTGAACATTATGTTAGGTTTAGGTACGAAAAGAATTTAGATACACATCTGTAAACGGAGAACACGACTTCATGACCCTACCCCAAACCACCACCCGCACCTACACCAACCGGCGCTATCTGGACGCGATTGCCGATCATATCGTCATCTTCGACGGCGCGATGGGGACGAGCATTCAGAAGTTCAACCTGACGGCGGCTGACTTCGGCGGCGAGCGGTACAACGGCTGCAACGACTATCTGGTCATCACGCGCCCGGATGTGATCGAGGCGATTCATGCCTCGTTTCTGGCCGTCGGCAGCGAAGCGGTGGAGACGGATACCTTTCGCGGCAACCGGCTGACGCTGGCCGAATACGGCCTGGGCGACCGCGTGCTGGAGATCAACCGCGCGGCGGCGCAGATCGCGCGGCGCGTCTGCGACCGCTTCGAGGCCGAAACCGGCATCCCGCGTTTTGTGGCCGGCAGCATCGGGCCGTCCGGCAAGCTGCCCAGCGGCAGCGACCCCGACCTGAGCAATATCACCTTTGAAGAACTGGCGGACGTATTTTACGAACAGGCGCGGGGTTTGGTCGAAGGCGGCGCAGACCTGCTGCTGGTGGAAACCAGCCAGGATATTCTGGAAGTTAAAGCGGCGGTGGTGGGCATTAACCGCTATTTTGAAGACGCCGGCGTGCGGATTCCGCTGCAATGCCAGGTGACGCTGGACACCACCGGGCGTATGCTGTTCGGCACGGACATCGCCTCGGCGCTGGTGACGCTGGAGGCGCTGCCGATTGATGTGATCGGCATGAACTGTTCCACCGGGCCGGAATACATGCGCGCCCCGATTCAATATCTGGTCGAACACAGCCGCCTGCCTATCAGCGTGCTGCCTAATGCCGGGCTGCCGATCAATGTGGACGGCGAAGCGGTCTACCCAATGGAGCCGGAACCGTTCAGCGACATGGTGTCGGAGTTCGCGCGCTGGGGCGTCAACGTCGTCGGCGGCTGCTGCGGCACGCGCCCGGAACATCTGGACGCGCTGTACCGCAAAGTGCACGGGCATTCGTATGCAGAGCTGCTGGCATCCATCCCCACCGCAAACCCCTCCCCATTACCTGGGCTTCAGGAAAACGGTGGGACTCCCCCTCTCTACGCAGTGGCGGGGGGGGAGGATATTCACCGCACCCCACCCAAACCCCGCGATCCCCAGCACGAAGCCGCTGCGTCCAGCGGCATGACGGCCACACTGATGCAGCAGAACCCCGGCCCGACGCTCATCGGCGAGCGCGTCAACAGCCAGGGCAGCCGCAAGGTCAAACAGCTTTTGCTGGCCGACGATTATGACAGCATCGTGCAGATCGCCGTTGACCAGGTGGACAGCGGCGCGCACATGCTGGATGTATGCGTGGCGCTGACCGAACGCGCCGACGAAAAAGAGCAGATGCAGGCGCTCGTCAAAAAGCTCTCGCTGGCCGTGACCGCGCCGCTCATCTTCGACACCACCGAGGCCGAGGTTGCCGAAGCGGCGTTAGCCCTGTATCCGGGGCGCGGCATCATCAACGGCAACAACCTGGAAAACGGGCGCGAACGCATTGATAAAATCCTGCCGATTGCCAAAAAGTACGGCGCGGCGGTCATTTCGATGACCATTGACGAAGAAGGCATGGCGCACACGCGGGAGCGCAAGTTCGCCATCGCCCGGCGCATCCACGACATCGCCGTGAACGAATACGGCCTGAAGCCGGAAGACCTGATTTTTGATACGTTGGTCTTCACGCTCACCACCGGCCAGGAAGAACTGCGGAACAGCGCCATCGAAACCATCGAGAGCATCCGGCTTATCAAACAAAACCTGCCCGGCGTATTAACTTCGCTTGGCGTGAGCAACATCAGCTTCGGCGTCAAGCCGGCGGCGCGCGGCGTATTAAACAGCGGCTTCCTGTACCACGCTGTCCAGGCCGGGCTGGACATGGCGATTGTCAACCCGGCGCACATCACGCCCTATGCCGAAATCCCCGCCGAGCAGCGCAAGCTGGCCGACGACCTGATCTTCAACACCGACCCCGACGCGCTGCCGCGTTTCATCCACTATTTTGAGCAGAACGCGGTGGCGGCAGGCGGCAGGGAAATCGAAGACCCGACCGCGAATATGACCAGCGAGCAGGCGCTCCACTGGCAGATCGTCCACCGCAAAAAAGACGGCGTGGAAGCCCTCATTGATGACTGCCTGACGCGCCAGGATGCCATTGGCGTGCTGAACAATGTGCTGCTGCCGGCCATGAAGGAAGTGGGCGACAAGTTCGGCGCAGGCGAGTTAATCCTGCCGTTCGTGCTGCAAAGCGCCGAAGTGATGAAAAAATCAGTCGCCTACCTGGAAACCTTTATGGATAAGGTCGAAGGTTCAACCAAAGGCGTGGTCGTGCTGGCGACGGTTTACGGCGATGTTCACGACATCGGCAAAAACCTGGTCAAGACCATCCTCAGCAATAACGGCTATACCGTTCATGACCTGGGCAAGCAGGTTCCCGCCAATACCATCATCGAAAAAGCGCAGGAATACAACGCCGACGCTATCGGCTTGAGCGCGCTACTGGTCAGCACCTCCAAACAGATGCCGCTGATCGTTAACGAACTGGCGCGGCGCGGCCTGTCGTACCCGGTTTTGATCGGCGGCGCGGCCATCAACCGCAAATTCGGGCGGCGCATCCTGTTCCTTGAGGAAACGAACCAGCCCTACGAGCCGGGCGTATTTTATTGCAAGGACGCTTTTGAAGGGCTGTCGGTGATGGACAAACTGGCCGACCCGCAGGAGCGCGGCGACTTCGTGGGACAGATCATCGCCGAGGCGCACGAGGAGATAGGCAAACCCGCGCCGGTCAAACGCGCGGTTATGCCGGGGACGCGCACCGTTCGCCCCGCGCCGAGTATCCCGACGCCGTCCTTCTGGGGGCCAAAAACGATCCGCGAAATGCCGCTGGAGATTGTCTTTAAATACCTGCACAAACCGGAACTGTTCCGCCTGTCGTGGGGCGCAAAAAACACCCAGGGGGACGAATGGGCGCGGCTGGAAGCCGAGTTCGAGGCGCGGCTGGCGCGGATGCAGAAAGACGCCCTGCGGGACAAAACGCTGCGCCCGCAGGCGGTTTACGGCTGCTTCCCCTGCAACAGCCAGGGTGATGATTTAATCATCTGGGATTGGCAGGTATTCAACGAAAATGGCGCAGGGGCGCAGGGCCTTGCGCCCCTACAGAACGGCCAGCGGGCATTAACCGAACTCGCCCGTTTCACCTTCCCGCGCCAGCCGGGCGGCGAACACCTGTGCCTCAGCGATTATTTCGCGCCGGTCGAAAGCGGCCTGGTGGATACGGTCGCTTTACAGGTAGTGACGGTCGGAGCGGCGGCGACCGAAGCCTTCGATAAACTGCAAGCGGCCAACGAGTACAGCGAGGCGTACTTCTTTCATGGGCTGGCGGTGCAAACCGCCGAGGCGGCGGCCAATTTCGTCAACCGGCAGGTAGTCAACAAAGAACTGGGCATCCCGCCGGGACAGGGCAAACGGTACAGTTGGGGTTATCCCGCCTGCCCCGACCTGCGCGATCACGAAACCGTCTTTAAGCTACTGCCCGGCGCGGCAGCCGACCTGGGTTTAAGCCTGACCGCCTCGTACCAGCTTGTGCCGGAGCAAAGCACGGCGGCCATCGTCGTCCACCACCCCGATGCCAAATATTACAGCGTCGGAAATTTAGACCGGACGGCGCAGATTTTGGGAGGGTAACTTATGGAACAGTATGAAGTGCGCGGAACGGCTGTCGTCGCTCAGGCTTCTGAAACGGATGATCTGTTTGCAGGTGAAACCATCGTCGCCCGCGATGTTTCCTACCAGGACTATTTAACGGGCAGGTATGGCCGCCACACAGAATGGATCAACGGTGTCGTCATTGTGACGTCACCGATAAGCGTTCCGCACGATCAGATGCAGTATTACCTCAGAACCCTGCTGAGTGTTTACATTCAACGCACCGCCGGCGGTTTTGTATTCAGCGATCCGGTTGTCATGAAATCTGCTCCCGATATGCCGGGACGACAGCCGGATATTCAGGTCGTGCTGCCTGACCGCGCGCATTTTATCGAGCAAAATCAGGTGGCCGGCCCGGCCAATCTTGTCATCGAAATTGTGTCGCCGGACAGCGTAAAACGCGACCGGGGCGCAAAGTTCGACGAATACGAAAAAGGTGGTGTGCCGGAATACTGGATTATTGACCCAGAACGCCGCGAAGCCCTGTTTTATGTCGTGGGCGAAGACGGCCTGTATCACAGCCGGCAGCCGGTAGAAGGTGTTTATTCGTCGCACGTCCTGAGTAAACTCCGACTGCACGTGGAAACGCTGTGGCAGGAAAAGCTGCCGGAGGTCATCGAAATCGTGCAGATGGTGGAGCAGATGTTAATGGAGCAGAAGCCATGATGGATGAAAAGCCGAAGGGCAAACCCCGGCTCTCCGCTCAGCAAAGCCCCTGCCCGATCTGCGGCGGGGCAGATTTTACCTGGGGCGAAACAAGCCGGGTTGATGCCGGATGGTTGGGCTTTAAGCCCGATGGCCCAAAGCTATTCGTTGGCGAGCGTGTTTATGCCCGCAAATGCAACGATTGCGGCAATATCCAATTATTTACAAGGTGAAATAATCCCATGTCCCTGACCGACTTCATCCGCGCCATGCCAAAGGTCGAACTGCACGTGCATTTGCAGGGCGCAACCCAACCGGAAACCTGGCTGGAACTGGCGCGGCGCAACAACGTTGACCTGCCGGCCAAAACGCCCGCCGAAATGCGCGAGTGGTTTCGCTTCAAGGACTTCCGCCACTTCATTGATACTTACGTGCATGTGGTGCGCGCGCTGGTCACGGCGGACGACCTGGAACTGATGGCGCGCGAGTTCCTGAAGAACCAGGCCGCGCAGCATATCGTCTACAGCGAGGTGACGTATACGCCGTCGGTACGCACCATCACCGGCGAAGTGCCGCCTTTTGAGGAACAGTTGGCTGCGCTCAACCGGGCGCGCGCCTGGGCGGAGGCGGAGTTAGGCGTTTCGATGGGCGTGGTGATTGACATCCCGCGCGAGATCACGGCGGAGGAGGCCGATTTTTACGCCGACTGGGCCATCAGCGGTCATGGGCGCGGCGTGGTCGCCTTCGGCATCGGCGGTTACGAACCCGGCAACCCGCCGGAGAAATACGCGGCGCAGTTCGCGCGCGTTTATGCCGCCGGCGTCCCCTGCGTGCCGCACGCCGGGGAAACGGTCGGGCCGGAGAGCATTTGGAGTGCTATCCGGGTTTGCAACGCCGTCCGCATCGGTCATGGCGTGCGCTGCCTGGAAGACCCGGCGCTGGTGGATTACCTGCGCGAGCGGCAGATTCCGCTGGAAGTATCCCCCACCAGCAACGTCTTTTTGAAGGTGTTCCCGTCGCTGGCGGAACACGCCCTGCCACGTCTGCTGGACGCCGGGCTGTACGTGACCATTAACTCCGACGACCCGCCGATGTTCAATACGACGCTGACGGATGAATATCTGCGGATTGTCGAGACGTTTGGTTTTGACGCCGAACGGATCGAACATCTGATGTTAAACGCGGTGCGCGCCGCTCTGCTGACTGCCGATCAAAAAGCGCGGATGGAAAAACGTTTTCTGGCGGAATTTGCGCGGCTGCGCGCGGAATTTTTTGCTTCCTAAAAAGTGCTGAACTCAGCACTTGCATTTCAGAAAGGCAAATCGGCGGTGGATGACAGACCTTCTGGCTGCTCCCGGCGCGCTCTGACCGGACTCGGCGTGGTGGCGTTGGGTGTATTCGGCTGCATTATCGTCATGTTTTTAGGACTGGACGCGGCCTGTTACAGCGCCATGACCCGCAAAATTCCGATCTACCCGGAAGCGCGGGTGACGATGGAGCGGCACAATTTTCTGCGGGCGTTCGGCATGGGCGAAACGGTGATGGTGCTGGATACCGACGACCCATCTTCCGAAGTACGGGACTGGTACGGGCGCACCGTCGCCGCCAATTATCGCAGCGCCCAGACGAACCGCGACCCGTTCTGGTTTATGGCCTCCGCGCAGTGGTCGGTGACGACGGCGGAGGATGGCAGCGGCGCGCAGATTGTCCTAAGCGGCGTGTGCGGGGGGTAAACACATCTGTGTTAACGCGACTCACTATCCATAATTTTAAGGCATTGCGGGAAGTTGATATTGAACTGGGTCAAAATGTTGTGTTTATTGGCCCAAATAACTCTGGCAAAACGACCGCGCTACAGGCATTGGCGCTGTGGCATGTAGGGCTGCAACACTGGTTGCTGGCGACACTCCAATCATCCTGGCCTGAGCAAATCAGAAGCGAGGTGATTGATAGCGGTGAACGTGGAGTCAGCATAAACCGGCTAGATTTAACGGCCGTTCCAATTCCCGGTACCAGGCTGCTGTGGAATGATCTGCGCGCCGATAATGGCGAAGATCGTCCTATTTCGTTAAGAGTTGAAGGCATTACCGGTAACAAAACATGGTCATGTGCTTTTATGTTCAGATACGAGAATGAGGAATCTCTGACTTGTCTTCCAGGGCAGATCCAAAACAACAAATTCTTCGTTCCTAATGAAGCAAAAAATGTCCGTATGGCTTTTCTGCCGTCCATGTCGGGACTGGTATCAACCGAAGACAAGCTTGAACGCGGCAGTATTGAACGCCGCATCAGTGAGGGCCGCACGGCTGAAATACTCCGAAATTTGTGTTATCAAATCTATAATGCTGATGGGCAAACCGACCAATGGAATCGCTTGACGAGACACATAAAAGACATGTTTCAGATCGAGCTGTTCGCCCCTGATTATCTTGTCAGTCGGGGCGAAATCCGCATGACTTACCGCGAACGCGGATTAACATTCGATCTGTCGGCTTCCGGAAGGGGTATGCTTCAAGTGCTGCTCCTGCTGGCTTATCTTTATGCCAACCCCGAATCGGTGCTACTGCTGGATGAACCAGACGCGCACCTTGAGATCATTCGGCAGCGCGAGATCTACAACCTGCTCACTCGCATAGCTAGAGAACAGAACTCACAAATTATTGCCGCCAGCCATTCAGAAGTTGTTTTAGAAGAAGCTGCTAACAAAGATACAGCCATTGCCTTCCTGGGCAATCCACATCGGATAGACAAGCGCAACAAGAGTCAAGTATTAAAGGCACTCAAACAAATACGTGCAGTTGATTACTACCTGGCACAGCAAACGGGATGGGTAATTTATCTGGAAGGCGCAACCGATTTATCTATCCTGCAAACGTTCGCTCGCCGATTGAAGCACGAAGCAGCATCTCTGCTTGAGCAAGCATTTGTGTATTACTTAGAGATCAATAAACCCAGCAAAGCAGCAGATCATTTTCGCGGCTTGCGCGAGGCAAGTGCAGGGCTTGTGGGGGTTGCTGTGTTTGATCGTATCTCATCAAGCAAGCTTCAAAGAGAGTCGGCCTTAACCGAATTAATCTGGCGGCGGCGTGAAATTGAAAATTATTTGATCGCCCCAGAAACGCTTCTAAATTACGCGCGCAGCACAGACGAAAGCGGCGCGTATGAACAGATTATGGAGCAGGTGATTGGCCTCCTCGTGCCGCCTATCGCGTTGGAAGACCAATCCGACATATGGTGGATGGACGTAAAAGCCAGTGAAGGTTTTCTGGAGCGCCTTTTTGATTTGTATTCTCAAAAATCCGGCTTATTTAACATTATGCGAAAAACAAATTATCGAGTCTGTAAAATAAATGGTGTAAATGGCGTGTCAGGTAGAGAATAGAGGAACGAGGAAAGGACACGACCATGAACAACAACCAGGATACCCCAAAAC